>DVKW01000085.1 GCA_018715855.1 Candidatus Galligastranaerophilus intestinigallinarum | reverse complement strand
GTGCGCTTGAATTAATTTTTCCGACATAAATATATTCACCTGATTGAAAATTTTTCTTAATTTCAATATCTGTTTTTTTTAATTCTTTTTTTTCGCCTTCACCAAGGCAAAAAGAACATTTTGAACCGTTTATAAATTTTTTGCCCATGCATTTTGGGCACATTTGTTTATTTAAGATATTCACTGTTTTTATAGTGCCAAATTTGGCTTCTTGTTCTGTAATTTTAACCTCTTTTATAATTGAAGAATTATCGGGCAGAGTTTCTTCTTTTGTATAGAAAAATTTTTCTTCTTTTTTATAAAATGGCTTATTATTAGCTAAAATTTCATTTTTTTTAAAGTTTGAAACTTTTATATTTAAAAGGGAATCATAATTTTTTCTTTTAATTTCATCAGATAAAATTTCATAAGCATTATTTAAAAGCTTAAATTTAATTTCGGCATCTTTTGATTTATTGACATCGGGGTGGTAAATTCGGACAAGCTTTTTATATGCAAGTTTAATTTCTTCTTTTGTTGCATTATAACCAATATCTAAAATTTCATATAAATTTTTAGTACAATCGCCCATAATAACTTGTAATTTAATGTTTTTTATTTAAAAAACAATTTTATTTTTTAACTTTTATTAAGAAAGATAGAAAAAATTATTGTAAATTTCTTGCATCTTATTTTATTTAATGCAAAAATGTTCATACTAAAGTATTGAAAAAGATTTTTTAATGGGGAAATGGGGGTTTTAAATAAACTCCCTTTTTTTTACGGCAAAGGTTTAAACGGGCAAAAAGCCGGTTTATTTTTGTCTTTAATTTTAAATTCCTTTCTTTTGTTGTTATCAAAATATAAATAATCAAAATTAAAAATAGCCGATTTGGGTAGTTATTTAAGAAGTATATATCTTTAAGAAATTTGAAGTAAAAAAAGAATACAATTATAGTAATTCAGGCTTTTTTATAGTATGTTTTAGTTAAGGTTAGTTGTTATTTGGGTTTTATTAATGGAAGAAAAAAGGCCGCCGCTTGAATCAAAAACCGAATTTCAAACAATTTTAAAACAGGCAGAATTTGACCCTGATAAGTTTTTCGACCAAATAAAAAATAAATACGACAAAAACGAATTAACCTTTCTTTTAAGAAGCATTTTATTTGAATCGAGCGATATTAAGCTTTTAAAAAATACTATTCAAGAAATTGCAACATTAAAATTTGAAGAAAATTTGGATGACCTTATTGACTTTTTAATGAGCAAAAAATTTGATGAAAAAGTTGATAAAAATGAAATTATTAACCTTAAAACTTTTTGCATAAAAGCAATTTCATATTATAAAGACAAAAAATGCATTCCCGTTCTTTTATATTGCCTGAATGATAAATCGGCAAATTATAAAATGCGCTTTCAGGCAGCCGAAGCCTTAGGAAAAATCGGCGATAAAATTGCAGTTGAATCTTTAATAAATGTTGTATCAGATGAAGATGAAAAATCTGTTTATGTTAGGGAATCTGCCGCCGTTGCCTTGGGTATGATTGGCGATATGAGGGCTATTGACCCGTTTTTAACAATATTAGAAGCAAAGAAAAATTTCTTGGATAAATTCACTTTTTTAAAAGAAAGAGTGATGGAAGCAATTACAAAAATTAATTTTCAAAGCAACAAAAGGATTATCACCGCTTTTAAAAATGCGCTTGACGATGATTCCCCAAGAGTTAGGATTAACGCCATTGAATGCCTTATGAATTCCGAAGATGAAAATGCTTATGAAATTATAAAAGAAAAATTAAAAGATACCGATGAAGAAGTTATTAAAAATGCGGTTATTGCGCTTTATAACCTGAAAGGTAAAGAAGCTTTATTTGAAATTTTAAAAGATGAAACTTTGCCGATTGCAGCAAAAGATGAAGCGGATGAAATTTATAGAGAATATGAAGATGAAAGGCAAGAAACAGATGAATAAAAAAGGGGTTATTCTTTTATCTTCGGGGCTTGATTCTTTAGTCAGCCTTTATATGGCGCAAAAAGAATGCGACGTTGTTTTAGCCTTAACTTTTAATTACGGGCAAAAAGCCGCTTTAGATGAAATTGATGCAGCTAAAAAAATTGCAGCCAAATTTAATATTGAACATAAAATAATTGAACTTCCTTTTTTAAAAGAAGTTTCAAATAATGCCCTTACAGATTCTTCTAAAACCCTTGAATTTGAAGAATTAGGAATAGATTCAATGAAAGCCGTTTGGGTTCCAAACAGAAACGGTTTATTTTTAAATATAGCTGCAATGTATTGCGACAGCTTTAATATAGACTACATTATTTTTGGTGCAAACAAAGAAGAAGCTGAAACTTTTAGCGATAATTCAATTCAATTTAACAATATTGCAGATGAATTTTTTAAACTTTCAACCTTAAAAAAACCAAAAATTTTAGCCCCTTGCGCTAATTTGGAAAAATATGAAATTGTTCAGGAAGGGGTTAATTTGAATGTTGATTTTTCACTTTTAAAAAGCTGCTACAATTCAATTAAAAAAACAGGCAAAAGCCACTGCGGCGTTTGCGAATCTTGCAAAAGGCTACATAGTGCAATTGTAAAATCAAATAATAAAAACTTGCTAAATATCATATTTTAAATAAACTTAGATTATGGAAAAATTATTTATAGATAAAGAAATTAAATATACAGGTTCAGAACTTTCCCCTCATTGGATTTACAAAAATTTCCACATTAAAGGAGATGCCATTGTTTGCTTTAGGGGCCCTGTTGATGTTCATTTAACAGAGATGGTTGATATTGAAGATGTTATAAACAATGAACCCATTAAAAGCGACAAAATGGCAAACTTTATTATTGAAGTTTTTAATTCAAATTTAAGAGAAATGGTGATAAGGCAAAGGCTTTTTATATCAATCATTAAAGAAACCTTGGAAGATATGGGGGTTAATGTTAAAAGAAAAGGGGATGACCTTTTTTATAACAATAAAAAGCTTTCTGTTTCAATTGCAACAAAATCAACAGTTTCCACCCTTGTTCACACCGGAATTAATTTAGTTTCAACAGGGGCACCCATTAGCGTTTCTTCCGTCAAAGATATGGAAATTATTGATGAGGATTGCCTTATTGAAGAAATTATGAAAAGATTTTGTTTAGAGATGGAAGACATCGAATTTGCAAAAGTAAAAGTAAGAGGCGTATAGATTGGGGTATATTATATGGGCATGGAACCTTTTGATTATCTAACCTATAAGAGAAACAAAACCTTTTCAAAAGCTGCCGTTGAAAAGAAAAAAGACAAAAAAGCGGTTGGAATTATTTGCGCCGTTACCTTTGTTTCAATTTTTATTTTAGCAATGATTTTTATTGCCTCAAAATCTTCTAAAATCGACATCGAATATGGAAGAATGGGAAAAGTTGAACAAGAAATTGAAAAAATGGAAACAGAAAATAATGAAATTGAAGAAGATGAAAATCTTCATAAATTCACGATAGATAAAAGGCTGTTTTTAATTCAACAAGAAGAAAAAGGCCCGTCTGAAAGCAGAGTGGTTGAAAAGAAAGAACAGGGCGAAGTTATTTCAAGGGAAGAATTTAACAACCTGAAAACAAACAGTGAAGAAGTTATTAAAACTGCAGAAAAACAGCTTGCAATGAACCTTGTGCAAAACAAGCCGCAAACTGAACAAAAAGAAAAAACTGCCCCAAAACAAGAAACCACAACACCTGAACAAAACAAAGTTGCAATAAAGCCAAAACTTCCGGTAAAACCTGTTGTAACGCCACTGGGTGCGCTTGAAACACCAAATGTGGCTTCAAAAGTTTTAATCGGAAAATATTATTCTCTTGAAGATGCCAGAAAAGTTAAAGATACAATAACAAATCTTCCTGAAGGTGTCAGCCCGTTTGTTAGAAAAGTAAGCACATATTATGCAATTCAAGTAGGTTCATATGACAGTTTTGATTATGCAAAAGCAATTGCCTCAAAATTAAAAGCTCAAGGATATGACGTTTGGATTCTTCAATAAAACTTAACAATATGGTTTGACAACATTTCATGTTTGTTTTAATTTAAAATTAACACACAAATTTTGTTGAAAGGACTATAAAATGTCAGTAGTTTGCGATATATGCGGTAAAACAGCAAAAAAAGCTTCAAAGCTTTCTTTTTCACATAAACACAATGTGTACAGGCAAATGCCAAACCTTCAACCGGTTAAAATCGTTCTTGCAAACGGCACGGTTAAAAGAGCAAAAGTTTGCACATCATGCATTAGAAAAGGCAACTTTACAAAAGCTGTTTAATTAAAAAGCATAAATTAATTCAGAAAAAAGCTTCAACTTTAATTGAAGCTTTTTTATTTGCTAAAAATTGTTTAAAAATTTATCTATGGTTTTAATTAAAGTTTTTATGCTATAGGGTTTTGGAAGGTAAAAATCTGCACCTTTAGATAAAATTGTTTTTTTGTCTAAAATATTTGTTGAAAAAATGACTGCGGGCATTTTTTCTTTTCTTTTTTGATAGAATTTTTTTGCGGCATCAAGCGCTAAAAGCCCGTCTTTTTCGTTTTCTCTGCCCCAATCCAAAATAATTAAATCGGGCAAGAAAGCTTTTATATATTCAATAAAATTTTCATAACTTTCACAAATTTTGGCACGATAACCGTTTATAATGCAATTTGTTTCAATCAAAAGCCCCAAGGCTTCGTCTTTTTCCATAATTAAAATTTTGTTTTTTTGAATGTCGTCAACAGAGCCCCTTAACTTTGGCCTGTCTATTATATAGCTTGATTTTTCATTGTTTTTCAAAGGTTTAATTAAATTAAAAAGATTTTGAATTATTTCGTAAGAATTTTTTTGCAAAGTCGGGCTATATTCCATAACCGCCTCAACAAGTTTCATTAATGAAACCTTTTTTTCTTCTTTCGAATTGGTTGAATTAATCGTAAATTTATTTGCAAAATCAAATTCGGTATAAAACCTGTTTAAAATGTTATCAAAGGCAAACGCAAAAAATTCCGCCAATTTTTCAGCTTTCATATTGCTTGTAACAATTAAAAATTCATTTTGGCTCCAATGCCCAACGGTATCTTCTTTTGTAAGGGCGGATGAAATTATGGCACCAATAGTTTGTAAAACTTTTTCAGAAGCAATTTCACCGTAAATTTCCCTGTATGCGTTAATTCCATCTATTGAAATTAAAATAAAAGCAAGATTTTTATTTTTCAAAATAACCTTATTCAGGTTTTTTCTTGTTAATTTTTCGTTTAAAAAGCCCGTCAAGGGGTTAATTAAACTTTCAATATGCCTTCTTATATGCGCATTTATTCTTGCTTGAAATTCACGATTTGGCATAGATTCAGATAAGAAATCATCTGCGCCTGAATCTAAAAGTTCAAGCTTATCGGATAATTCATCTGATTTTGAAACTGCAATAATAGATGGCCTAAAATTATATGTTAAAATTCGAACCTTTTTAATAAATTCTTTTACATTTTCTTCAATGGTATCTGAAATTATTATGAATTCAAATTCATTATTTCTGATTTCACCGATTGCATCAGATAAATTATTCACAAGGGTAACATCTGCCATAAGGAGTTTTAGAATTTTTTTATAACGAATAGCAAGTTCTTTCCTTTTGCTTATAATTAAAACGGAAGGATTATACATTTTGGCTCCTTTTTAAATTTTTATGGCTTAATTTTGTGAAATCTTCCAAAATAAAAACAGGAAAGCCAATTAAAAATTCAACGCTTTTTTCTTTTTTACTGCTATTAACTTGAATTTCACCGTTCATTTTTGAAATTAAAGTTTTAACAATAAAAAGCCCCAGCCCTGAACCTTGAACTTTTGATGTAAGGTAGGTTTGGGTTCTATAGAATTTATCAAATATTTTTTCTTTTTCACAATCTTCAATAATTTCACCGAAATTTTTGATTGAAATATAGTTTTTGTTATCTTTAAAATATGTTTTTATTTCAACTTTATTGGAATTATTTGAATATTTACAAGCATTATCTAAAATGTTTATAAAAATTTGCTCTAAGGCGTCTTTATCTAAGCTTGAAAAAAGCCCATTTGAAAGGTTTTTTTCAAAAATAAAATTTTTATAATTAACTTTTACAACATCAATTGATTTTAATAAAATTTCATTTATATCTGTTTTTTTAAACACCAAATTATTATAGTCAACATCGCTATCTGCTGCATTTAAAGCGTTTTCAACAAGGTTTATAAGCCTTATTGATTGTTCTTTTATTATATTTATAAATTTCTTTTTTTGTTCATCGCTTAATTTATCATAAGAAGATAAAATAGTTTCTGCAAACCCTTTGATGCTTGTTAGGGGGGTTCTTATTTCATGGTTTATTGTAGATAAAAATTCTTTTTTATTGTCCATAAATTTAATTATAATGCTTTTTCATTAATTATTTCAAATATTTGGTTTAAGCGGGGCTTATTGTTTAAGTAAAAATAGCCGATTAAAACTTCAAAAGCTGTTGCAAGCCTGTGGGTTTGAGGATTATGTTTTTTTGAAATCGTTAAAGATAAGTTTCTTCCCCTTTTTAAAAGCTCTTTTTCATCATCTGTTAAATATGGTTCTAAAAGTTCAATTAAAGAACTTTGAAAATCTGCATTTACATATTTAACCGTTTCCGTGTGAATTGTTTTTTGAACGCTGAACTTTTGAATAACAAATTCACGAATAAAAAGCTCCCAAACGGCATCTCCGATATGAGCATATTGTTTTAAATTATATTCTTTCATTTTGTTATTTTAGCATATAAACCAATTTACAAAAGTTAATATTTTATAAATTGGTATCAATTTCAAGGGCAAAAATAACTTTATTTTTATATAGGGAAAGTTTATTTTCGGAGTTTATTTATGAGCATTAACAATGTTTCAAATGTATCAGATGCACTTAAATATGTAAGCGGAATGGAAGTTTCTACAAAAGAAAGAAGCATTTTATCCGATGCAAAAGATTCTATATTTAACCCCATAACGCTTGTTTTTGGCGGGTTAGAGGTTAATTCATCT
>DVKW01000084.1 GCA_018715855.1 Candidatus Galligastranaerophilus intestinigallinarum | reverse complement strand
CAATTAAAACGGTTCAAACTTGCCTTATAATAGGGGTTTTACTTTCTATTATGCAGTTATCAACAAATTATGTTTTTGAAAATTTCAATGTAGGGCTTTCTTTGGCTTTATTTCAACTATCAAGTGTAGTTTCATTATTTTTAGGGTTTAAGTTTTTAAACGAAAAAGGAATTTTAAGAAAAACAACAGGCACAATTATTATGATAATAGGCTCCATTTTAATTTTATTAAAATAAAAATCCGACACTTAAAATTAAGCATCGGATTTTTAAAACTTATATTAAAAGCTTATTTTTCTTCGTTCCAAGAATAAAGTTTTCTTAATTCTTTACCAACTGCTTCTAATTGGTGTTCAGCTTTTAATCTTCTTGTAGCTGTGAAGTGAGCTCTGCCTGATTTATTTTCAGCAATCCATTTTTGTGCAAATGTGCCGTCTTGAATTTCAGATAGAACTTTTTTCATTTCTTTTTTGGTTTCTTCCGTAATTAACCTTTTGCCGGTTTCATAATCGCCAAATTCAGCAGTGTCTGAAATTGAATAGCGCATTTTTGAAAAACCGCCTTGGTAAATAAGGTCAACAATTAATTTCATTTCGTGGATACATTCAAAATAAGCATTTTCAGGTGAATAGCCTGCTTCAACAAGAGTTTCAAAACCTGCTTGCATTAAGGCAGTAACGCCGCCGCATAAAACTGCTTGTTCGCCAAAAAGGTCTGTTTCTGTTTCAACTCTGAATGTTGTTTCCAAAACGCCTGCTCTTGCGCCGCCAATACCCATTGCATAAGCAAGGCCGATTTCTTTGGCTTTGCCTGTTGCATCTTGATGAACTGCAATTAAGCAAGGAACGCCTTTTCCTTCGACATATTCGCTTCTAACCGTGTGGCCGGGGCCTTTTGGAGCAATCATAATAACGTTAACATCACTTGGAGGAACGATTTGAGCAAAGTGGATATTAAAGCCGTGAGCAAATGCTAAGGTTTTACCTGCGGTTAAATAAGGTGCAATTTCTGTTTTATAAACATCAGCTTGTTTTTCATCAGGCAATAAAACCATAATAACATCAGCTTCTTTTGTAGCTTCGCTGACTGTTGCAACCTTTAAACCTGCATCTTCGGCTTTTTTCCAAGATTTTGAACCTTCATATAAACCGACAACAACTTTAATGCCTGAATCATGAAGATTAAGAGCATGTGCATGACCTTGGCTGCCATAGCCGATTATAGCAACGGTTTTATCTTTCAATAAAGACAAATTGCAATCTTGAGCGTAATAAATTTTTGTCATAATCATCTCTCCTTAAATTGATAAATGTTTTATAGCCCCTATAGTAGCCCTTAATAAAGCATTAGTCAATCAAATGTTTTCAATATATAATTAAATTAATTAAAGGAGAAAACAAAAATTGAACAATTTGGCTGATATTAACAATGCAATTATAAATATTTCACTTTTGACGGTTTATAAAAATTTTTTATGTGATGATGTTTGCATAAAGTTTGTTGTTTTTTTGGAAGCGATTAAAGAAAACGAAGAATTTGCAAAAGTTATTGAACTTTATACAGATTTTATTTCAGAACTTTACAGGTCTGAATTTAAGGGTGATTGGTCAAGTTATGTAAGAAATTTTGTTTTGTCCGATAACAACCCCGTTTCAATTGAATGCGCCAAAAATAATTCTTCAAATATTCCAACGTTTATTTTGGGCTCTTTTGAATATGAACTTAGAATTTTATCTGATATAGCAAGCATTAAATTTGAAGATATCAGAGAAGTTTTATTTGCCCACTTTCCATTAGCAAAAGATGCAATTAATTCGATTCCTTCTTTTGATTCATATAAGCTTTTATTTACAAAAGATCAAATTCAAGAAAGCTACAAAAAAGAAGGCTATGGCGTTATTTCCAAATATTCCGCTTTTAAATACGGCTATGATAACATTTTAACACCTGTTATAACACCTGATGAAATTACACTGAATGACCTTAAACTTTATGATTATCAAAAAAACATTTTAAAAGATAATACTCTTGCATTTTTAAACGGCAAAAAGGCAAATAACATTTTGCTATATGGCGACCGTGGCTGCGGCAAGTCATCTTCCGTTAAAGCAATTGCAAACGAATATAAAAATTTGGGTCTTAAAATTATTCAAATATACAAAGAAAATATTTCGGAATTAGAAAACCTTTGTGAATATTTGGCAAATTTTCCTTCTAAATTTATTATTTTTATAGATGACCTTGTTTTTGATGAAAACGACGAAACTTTTTCATCCGCAAAGGCAGTTTTGGAAGGGTCTTTAGCAAAACACCCCGATAACATTTTAATTTATGCAACAACAAACAGAAGGCATTTAATTAAAGAAACCTTCAGCTCTCGTGAAGGAAACGAAGTTCACCTGAATGATACAATGGATGAAGCAGCATCATTATCTGACAGGTTTGGAATTACAATAACTTTTTCATCACCCGATAAGAAAAATTACCTTGAAATTGTAAAACAATTGGCAGATGAATTAAACATAAAAGAAAATAAAGAAACCTTGTTTAAAAAAGCAGAGGCCTTTGCGCTTTTGAAGGGGAACAGAGCGCCAAGAATTGCAAGGCAATTTTTAATGGCATATCAGGCAAACACATTAAATTAAACCTTGAAGTTTAATTTGGTTTTAATTATAATTAAAGCAAGTTAGTTGTATTTGGAGAATTCAATGGATATTAATTTAATTGCCCTAGAGGATGGTTTAATAGTTTTAAGCGTTGGTTTTTTAACGGTTTTTGTTTTTCTCGGCATCTTAATTTTTGCCATGAACGTTATGGGAAATTTCATAAAATACTTAAACAAAATTTTCCCTGCCGCTGTTCCTGCAGGTGCAGCCGTTAAAAAAACTTCTGCAAGCGTAGATGAAGAAATTGCAGTTGCAATTGCTGCCGCACTTTTAAGACAAAATCATTAATTAAATTTTTTATATGCCCCTTCTTATTATTAAGGGGCATTTTTTGTGCTTTTTTTCTTAAATTTTCTTTACAAAGTTTAATAATTATTTTTATAAGGCGCAATTTTTAATACATTTAATGTTTTAGTTTATATATAAAGTCTTTTTAATGGAAAAGGAAGTATTACTAATGGCGTTTTTTGGAATGTATCCAAGTAAATATATAGGCGGCAACCCATACGGGTTTAACGGCTTATATGGCTTTGGTGCCCCTTCCTTTTTTAGCGGCGCTCACCCAAGCAGCATAAATAATGGCGGCGTAAATTATTTTAACGGCAACATTCAAGGTGCTCAAAATGTTCAAACGGCAGCGCCAATTCAAAATAGCCAAAATTTAGCACCAAACAATAATGTTCAAGCGCCAATTCAAGATACATACAAGCCTCAAACAATGAACGCTCAAGTTCAAAATCTTCAAAACACATTAAACAATGCAAAAAATGAACAAGGCGTGATTGGCAAGGCATGGGATGGCATTAAAGGTTTAACAGGGCTTGGCTTATCTGAAAAGAAATGCCAAAAATATATAAACAATGTTCAAAATGGCACTATGAGCTATGATGAAGCATTTTCTAAAATTTCAAAATATTCAGGCAAACAAAAAAGCGGCGTTAACCTTATAACAGGTATTTCAACGGGTGCCATAACGGCAGCTGCTCTTGGCTTTGCGCCCTTAACAGGCGGAGCTTCTATTTTAGCTGCAGCAGGAATAGGTGCAGCTGCAAAAGCAGGCTTAAAAACAGTAGATAGAGCAACAAACAACATTCAAAACGACGCATTTAATATAAAACAAATTGCAAAAGACGGCCTTTCAGGTGCACTTGATGGCGCAGTTTCAAGCGCAACAATAGGAATAGGAAAAGAAGCTGTTTTAAGTGCAACAACAGCAAAAGAAGCAATGAAACAAGGCGCAATAGCAGGCGCTAAAGGCGGCGCAATTTCAGGTGCTGCAATAGGCGCAGGTGATTATTCAATTGATTGCGCGTTTGGCGATCAAAAATTTGAAGCGGATGATTTAATTGTAAATACAGCTTACGGTGCAATAGCAGGTGCTGCAACAGGCGCTGTTATTGGCGGAATTCAAGGCAAGAAAACATTTAAACCTCAAAATGACGGCAAAAACCCACCGCCTGTAAGCGATTCCCCCGAACCAAAAGCACCGACTGCGGAAGAACCAAAAGTTGAACCAAAAGCAGAACCAACTCCAACTCCTGCAGCAGAAGAACCAAAAGTTGAACCAAAAGTTGAACCGAAAGCAGCAGAACCAACTCCGACCCCTGCAGCAGAAGAACCAAAAGTTGAACCAAAAGCGGCAGAACCAACTCCAACTCCTGCAGCGGAAGAACCAAAAGTTGAACCAAAAGCAGCAGAACCAACTCCGACTCCTGCGGC
>DVKW01000083.1 GCA_018715855.1 Candidatus Galligastranaerophilus intestinigallinarum | reverse complement strand
TGGATATTTCAAAATTAACAGATATGATTATTCCATTTTTATCAGATTATGACTTATCCGAATTATCCAGAGAAAAACTTGAAAAAATGGTTGAAATTACAAGAGAACCTTTGACAACATTAAAAGATATTCAAAAAGATGTTCCTTATTTCTTTGGCGAAGATGTTCCTTTAGATGAAGTTAAAGAACTTTTAACAACAGAATTATCCAAAAATGTTTTGAATAAATTTATGGAACTTGCACAAAAATGGGATTTTAATAACGAACAAGAACTCCATGATGATCTTCAAAAATTAAGAGATGATTTCAAAGCAAACTTCGGCTATAAACCAAAAGAAACCATGTGGGCAATAAGAGCTGCCGTTACAGGCAGAACAAGAGGTGCTGATATGGTTGGCATTTTAACAATTTTGGGCAAAGACAAAGTTTTAAGAAGAATAAAAAATGCAATGAATCTTCAAGTGGGGGTATAGATGAAATTTTTACATTCAATGATAAGGTCATTTGATATTAATAAATCAATGAAATTCTATACGGAACTATTGGGCTTAAAATTAAGCTATAAAGCCAATTTAGAAGATTGCACGCTTTATTATCTTAAAGATGAAGTTACAGGCGTTGAAATTGAATTAACCGAAAACTTTGAAAAACCCGAAAATAAATATGTAAACGGCGAAGCCTTTGGGCATTTTGCTTTTGAAGTTGATGACTTTGAAAAATTTACAAAAAAAATGAATGAACTTGGCTATAAATATTTATATGAACCGTTTGATATTGTTCTAAAGGGTGAATCTGATGTTAAGAAAATGAAAATAGCCTTCCTTGAAGACCCCGATGGAAATGAAATTGAAATAATTCAAAATTAGAAATAAGGCGCCAACAAAAAGGCGCCTTATTTTTTTGCTTTTTTTATAAGCATTTTTAAAAAAAAGAAATGTATTTTGTAAACATTTGTAAAAATTTTGTTAAAAAACTTGCCCCATGACGCAAAAATAGTTTTTGAGGGTTATTATAGATGATGTAAACTCCTCTATAAACTCCGTAATACTAATTCTATCCATCACGGCTAATCTAAACAGATTGCCGTTTTTTTTATTCTTCTTTTTTTAAAATTTCTAAGATTTCAGGGTAATTTTGAACCATTATATTAAAGCCGTCTTTGCCCGAAATTCCTTTATTTTTTTTATTGTTCAATTTGCACAAGCCTGAATTTTGAGTGTTTTCAACTGTTATAAGGTTTGAAGAATACCCTTTATTTAATTGAATTTTACTGCCGGCTAAAACTGCCATGCCCCAAAGCCAAATGTCATCTTGGGTCGGAATTATGCTTTTAAATTTTTCTTCATCCAATACCATTTCACTAAGTGAATTTGGAGGATATAAAACACCGCCGCAGCCAATAATTGTGTTAAAAAAGCTTGGGGTTTTGTAGCTTTCTTCGTTCCAATAAAGAAAACTTTTATCTTTTGGTATAACCTTATTTTCCTTAAGTTCAATGTGCCAAATTCTGTTTGCTTGAATTACTTTCGGGTTTTTAAGGTATGAATTATAAAGAGCTTCAATTGTGTCTTTTTCATAGTAAATATCATCATCAAAAGTTATAATGATGTCATTTTTATATTCTTTAAGCGCGGGAATAATTTTTTTATAAGATTTTATATCGTTGCAAAATTTAATTTGAAGCCCGAAATCTTTCAATTTCAAAAGTTCGGTCGGCAGACCATTTTCTTTATTTGGAAACTGTTCAACGGCTAAATAAAGGTTTATTTCATCGGCTTTCACCGTTTGGTTCATAATTGTTTTAATTGTGGTTGCAACGGAATTAATTCTATCCGGAAAAGTTGTTAAAGATGCAATTAATTTAACGTTTCTTTTTGTGCAATTTATTCCCGATTCATTAATTATTGGAACTGAAACTTTTGATTTATATTTAACGTTCAGCCTTAAAAAAAGAAAATAAATTAAAACGTGAGAATCAATTTTACTTATTGAAAAAAGCCTTTTTAAAAATATTTTTATTAAGGTTAAATTGGTTTGTTTTATATAAAAAATGGGAATTAAATTAAATAAAAGAAAAAGTTCTTTTTTTGTTTTCAAGTTTTCTTTTATTTTTAAAATCGGGAAATTTAAAAATTTAATTTCTTTCTTTTTAATAAAATATTCTTTTTTTGGAATAACAATGTTGTTTTTAATAATTCCAAGGATTGTTTCTTTTTGGTTGTTATAGCAATCTTGAATTTTTTTCTTTGTTTGTTTGCCTTTAACCGTTGATATTCCTTCATTTACCATATAATAATAATTTGTGCCCGTTACGGTTGTTAATTTTTTGCAATTTAAAAGAAGGTAATAAAGGGCTAAAATGTCTTCATAAAAAACGCCTTCTTTGAATTCAAAATTAATTGAATTCAAAAATTCTTTTTTATAAATTTTGTTCCATACATAAGATTGGTTTGGATATTTAACCAGTTTGAACATTTCATTTTTATCTGTTGTGGTTTTGTTTAAGTCATAATTAACCCGCCACTTTTCAAATGTTCCATGGTGCCTTACAATGCTTGCTGCCGCAATATCTGAATTTGTTTCTTTAATTCTTTTATAAAGTTTTTCATAAAAATCAAGGTCAATATAATCATCAGAATCAACAAAGCCAACGTATTCGCCCTTTGCAATTTGTAAACCTTTGTTCCTTGCGGCACTTTGGCCTTTATTTTCTGTTTTTATGTAAATAACTCTATTATCGCCTAAAAATTTTTCAATTTTTTTAGATGTACTGTCAGATGAACCATCATTTATAATAATAATTTCTATTTCTTTTAAGGTTTGGTGAATAACACTCTCTAAACATCTTTCAATATATTTTTCCACATTATAAACAGGAATAATAACAGATACCTTGGGGGTAGTGCTCATTCCTACCTTCTCCTCTCATTTTGTTACATAGAACACAAAAAGCCCACGTGGGCAGGACATAAAAGAATGCTGTCTTTATCACCGTGATACCAGCCAGTCTGATAGTCAATCTGGTGATCTGCAAGGCACTGCTGAATTTCCTTCACCGTATTGTTTTCCCCAATTCGATTACAGTCATCTACCATGATGACGAAATTCTCACCCAAGCCGTCGGGGATCAAATTCAGCACATCAATCCGAGCGTATTGTTTCATATCGCCGCCCAGCGGAGCATCCACAGAAATAAAGTCAAACTTCTGCCCCTGGAAGGTCTCTTTGAACCCCTTAAACACACGGACGGCATCCGCATCTTTATACGGCACCATTTCCCTCTCCAGCATGACGACCTTCGTATTTTTCGGAAGGGGA
>DVKW01000005.1 GCA_018715855.1 Candidatus Galligastranaerophilus intestinigallinarum | reverse complement strand
GCATTTGTTCCAATTACGGCGTTATCTTTTTTAACTTTGAAAAAAGATATGGTGGCAGACGCTACAGGCATGCATGCATTCTTTAAAAACATCGTAACTGCAGCTTCAACTGCCCTTTCTTCAACATTTATTGCAAGAGTTTCAGAAGTTCATCAAAACTATTTGGTTGAAAATATGTCAAGGTTTAATTTGGTTTTCCAAAACCAAGTGGCAGTTTTGCAATCTAAATTCGGCATATATTTTTCGCCATTTATTGCCGCAAAAAAAGCAAACGGTTTTTTGTATAAAGAAATGATTTATCAATCAAAAATGAGCGCTTTTTACGACCTGTTCCAGCTTTTATCTTTATTATGTTTACTTGTAATTCCGTTAATTTTGTTTATGCGTGTTCCAAAAAAGCCTTCAAAAGCTGAATAATTTATGGTATAATCACAAGTATTCTTTTTGTCCGGCTTAATGTTAAATAAAATTTTAAAACTGATTTTTTGTTTATTTATTTTTTCATCCCCTGTATATTCGGTTGTGGATGAATCTTTGGATGAAGTAAAAAAACCCAAATTAAAACATTATCAAGGGGAAATTTTAGCGGATGAAATTATTAAATTAGATGATACCATTGATGGAGACACCGTTGAAGGTGTTGATTTTTTTGACGATGACAAATTAGATTTCAAGTTATTTACGGAATATACTTTTGCAAAAAAGAAAGCAATTAAATTTAAAAATGGCCCTGTTGATGAACTTTCAGGGGAATTAAGGTTTAAGGGAATTAATTCTTTTGAAAACATTGGCGATTCAATGACATCCACTTACCCTTTCGATATAAATGCAGTTATAGAATCAAAATTTTTTGAAAATAAATTCAGGTTTTTTACAGAATATGCTTTTACAAGAGATGTTTCAGACTTAGACAGCGAATTTTTCGGCAAATTTTCAAACCTTTATATTGAATCTAATTTTTCAAAAAACCATAAAATGAGAATAGGTACATCACGTGCCCCAATTGGCTTGGAAGGCTCAATGAGTTCTTTTGCCTTGCCTTTAATAAACAGAGCCCAAATTTCAAGAAATTTTGGCGATGCAATTGCAACGGGTGTTTCATTTTTAGGAAACAAAAATGGGTTTAAATATAACTTAGGCGGCTACACTTCAACAAGGTTTACCCAAGGCTTTGATGATGGCGCCGAATTTATAGGAAGAATAGGCTATCAGCCTTTTTATAAATCTGAAGGAAGCCATTTAAAAGATTTAACAATTTATACAGGCGCCGATGTTGGCCACAGACAAAAAGATTATCAAGTGTATTCGGCTGCTATAAATTATGAATACAAAAAGCTTTTAATGAACTTTGAATACGCTTATGCAAACGGTTCTAACGGTGATTATTTTGTTCAAGATAAAAGACAAGGTTTTTTTACAACAGTAGGGTGGAACTTTACCCCAAAAGTTCAGCTTTTATTAAGATATGATTGCTTTGACCCCAACACTTCCGTATCAGGCGATTTAAACCACGAGTACACGGCAGGTTTAAACTATTTTATTTTTAAGCAAAGGTTAAGGTTTGCCGTTAATTACGTTTTCAAAGACAACAAAGCAACAAATTCCCAATCAAATGCAATTTATTTTTTAACCCAGTTTTTTATTTAACAATTTGTGCAAAATTTTTCAATTTGGTATAATTGGCAATAATTTGGGAGTTTATTTATGGAAGATACTAAAAGGCCAAGTTGGAGCTCATATATTAGTTTTATAATTGCCGCAATAGGAAGCGCCGTAGGGTTGGGGAATATTTGGCGTTTTCCTTATGTAACGGGCAAATACGGCGGAGCGGTTTTTTTATTAACCTATCTTTTAATAATTCTTTTTATATGCGCAATTCCTTTGTGTTTAGAGCTTGCTTTGGGCAAATTTTTTAAAAAAGACACAATAACTTGCTATGAAAAAATTTCACCCAAATTAAAATGGTTCGGACAATTAAATTTAATTACGGCAATTTTAATTCCTGCTTTTTATTTTGTTGTAGGCGGCTGGATTATAAACTATATTTGGATTTTTTTAACAAATAACATTCCTTCGGATTTTTCCGTTTATTTTTCAGAACTTAATTCAAGCCCTTATCAACCGATTATTTTGACGTTTTTATTTTTGTTTATTGTTGCAATATTTCCATATAGAGGGGTAAACAAAGGCATTGAAAAAGCAAACAATTTTATGATGCCAACGCTTGCTGTTGCATTAATTTTACTTGCAATTGTAGCCATTTCGCTTCCCGGAGCAAAAGAAGGCTTAGAATTTATGTTTAAACCCGATTTTTCAAAATTCAGCGAAGAATTAATTTTAACTGCCTTGGGCCAAGCGCTTTTTACATTAAGCATAGGCATGGGCGCAATGGTAACTTACGGAAGCTACTTGAATAAAGATGTCAACATTAAAAAATCGGCATACACTTTAATTTTCTTTGATACTCTTGTTTCAATTTTAGCAGGGGTTATGATATTTCCCGTTGTTTTTACCTATGGAATTGAACCTACTGCAGGCGCTTCGCTTGCTTTTATTTCGCTTCCTCAAATATTTTTGAATATGCCGTTTTCAATTCCTTGTGCAATTTTATTTTTCCTGCTTCTCTTTTTTGCGGCGGCTACATCGGGCATAAGCTTAATGGAAACATCAACCGCTTGTTTTATAGATAATTTCAAAATATCAAGAAAAAAAGCAGTTGTTATTTTAACGTTAATTATAGGCATTTTAAGCATTCCCTCTGCTCTTTCTTTCGGGGCTTTGGAAAACTTTAAAATATTCGGCAAAACAATTTTTGATTCTCTTGATTTTGTAACTTCAACAATTTTGCTTCCCTTCAACACGCTTATAATTTGTATTATTTGCGGCTGGTTTGCATCTGAAATTACAAAAGAAGCATTTGGCGAAGGCAAATTTGCAGGGCTTTTAAAATTTTTATTAAGGTATATTTTGCCCCTTGTTTTTGCTTATGCGCTTATTGTTGGCTTATAGATATACAAATCTCTTTTTAAATGTTGTAAAATAAAGATATACAAAAAAGGCAATTAAGATGAGATCACAAAAAGAAAAAATTGTTGAAGCAAAATTATTTGAAAGAGTTTCAAAATATCCTGTCTGCAAAAAAATATTAGAAGCAATTTTAATGGATGAAGAACTCCATGAAATGCAAGACTATGCAAACAATGTTTCGATTAAAAGGCTTGGTTTTAATGACCATGGGCCTGTTCATATGAGGCAGGTTACAAAAAATGCAATAAAAATGCTTGAAATTCTTCACCAGGCAGGCATTTTAACTTCTCTTGAACAAGAAGAAATGGGAACGTTTGAAGATTCCATGTGCGCTTTAATTTTAGCCGGCATGTGCCATGATATAGGCATGATGATTGGCAGACAAGGGCATGAAGAAATGTCTGTAATTTTGGCTTTGCCTGTTATTGAAAGAATTTTAAAATCTGTTTTTAAAGATGACCTTAAAAAAAGAGTAATTATAAAATCGCTTGCAACAGAAGCTATAATCGGGCATATGACAACAAGAAAAATACATTCTTTTGAAGCGGGAATTTTGCTTGTGGCAGATGGCTGCGACATGACAAAAGGAAGAGCAAGAATTCCTTTGGCAATTCATAGCGCAACACCCAGAATTGGCGATATTCACATCTATTCGGCCAATGCAATTGAAAGAGTTAGTATTAGAAAAGGCACAAACAAACCGCTTAGAATTGAAGTTGAAATGTCAAGCGAAGTGGGATATTTCCAAATAGAAGAAGTTTTATTGGCAAAAATTAATTCAAGCCCCGCTAAAATTTTTATTGAAGTTTACGCCGGCGTAAAAGGACAAGAGAAAAAATGCTATTTATAAACTAAAAAGAAGCCAGTTTGACTTCTTTTTAAATGGTGGAGCGTAGGGGATTCGAACCCCTGACCCCGACACTGCCAGTGTCGTGCGCTACCAGCTGCGCCAACGCCCCAAGGCAACATTTATAATATCATAAAATTATGCCCTTGCAAGCTTTAAAAGGATATTTTAACCATCTTTCAGCCATCTTGAAAAAAGTTTTTCAAGATAATTTTTAGGGGAATTTTTTTCTTGGCATACGCCATTTTTAATGTATGGAACACTTATTGTTGAAGATTGAGATGAAGAAGAATTATTTCCTTCTTTTCCAATTGTTTTTGTTACATCATAGCATTGAACATTTGGGTTTGTTTTGCTTGAATAAAGGTTTGAAACCCCAATTTCAATTGTATCCGAATCAGGTTTAATTTTTTTCCCCAATTGTTCAAAATATTCTTTATCTTCTTTTGATAATAAACT
>DVKW01000082.1 GCA_018715855.1 Candidatus Galligastranaerophilus intestinigallinarum | reverse complement strand
AGGGGAATGGGGCTTATGATAGGCGTTGAAATTGAAGGAAATATAAGTGAAGTTATTCAAAAATGCTTAGAAGACGGACTTTTAATTATAGGGGCCGGCAAAAACACAATAAGGTTTGTTCCGCCTTTAATCATAACAAAAGAAGATGTTAACCTTGCAATTGCAATATTTAAAAAAGCAATTACATATAAAAAAGCGGCCGTATAAGCCGCTTTTTATTCGGTTAAAAAATCTGCCCATAAAAATAAACCATTTGAGTATCTTTTAAAAGCAAAGACCCTTGGGTTCGAGACATTTTAACCTTAAAAAAGAATTTGGGCGAGAAGGGACTCGAACCCTTACACATCGCTGCGCTAGATCCTAAATCTAGTGCGTCTACCAATTTCGCCACTCGCCCAAAATTGGTTTACTCTTTGATTATTAAATAATACTTATTACAAGTCAAGTATATTCTAAAAAAAATCTTTGTGATATCATATATGCATTGTTTTAGGGAGTTTTCTTTATGAAAAGAATTTTAGTAACAGGCGGTGCAGGTTTTATAGGTTCTCATTTGTGCGAAGAACTCATTAAAAGAGGAAACGATGTTATATGCTTAGATAATTTTTTTACGGGTTCAAAAGATTCTATAAGGCACTTATTGGGAAACAACCATTTTGAACTTGTCAGGCATGATATTACAAAAGAATATTTTATCGAAGTAGATGAAATATACAATCTGGCATGCCCCGCTTCGCCCCCTCATTATCAATATAACCCGATTAAAACGGCTAAAACTTCCGTTTTGGGAATTATAAATATGCTGGGTTTGGCTAAAAGGTGCAAGGCAAGAATTTTGCAGGCATCAACTTCTGAAGTTTATGGCGACCCAAATGTCCACCCTCAAAAAGAAACTTACTGGGGAAACGTTAACCCGATTGGAATCAGAAGCTGCTACGATGAGGGCAAAAGAATGGCAGAAACTTTGATGTTTGATTACCACAGGCAAAATAATGTTGATATCAGAGTTATTAGAATTTTTAACACCTATGGCCCAAATATGAACAAAAACGATGGCAGAGTTGTTTCTAATTTTATTGTACAAGCTCTTCAAAATAAAGACATTACAATTTATGGCGACGGCTCTCAAACTCGTTCATTTTGCTATGTTTCAGATTTAATAAACGGCATGATAAAAATGATGGAAAATGAAATTGGGTTTATTGGCCCTGTTAATTTGGGGAACCCTGTTGAAACTTCAATTTTGGATTTTGCCAAATTTATAATTGAATTAACGGGTTCAAAATCTAAAATTGTTTTTCTCCCTCTCCCATCAGATGACCCAACCCAAAGAAAACCTGATATTTCTCTTGCAAAAGAAAAATTAAATTGGGAACCATCGGTTGATGTTAAAGACGGGTTATTAAAAACAATAGAATATTTCAAGAAAGTTATTTAAGGAGAAAAGAATTGAAAATTTGCGTTATCGGTACAGGTTATGTGGGCTTGGTTGTCGGCACTTGCCTTTCTGAAATGGGAAACAGTGTTATTTGCGTAGATTCCGACCTTAAAAAACTTGAAATGCTCAAAAACGGCATAATTCCAATTTATGAACCCGGTTTAGAGGAATTAATTATATCAAACGTTAAAGAAAACAGGCTAAGTTTTACCCATGATTTAGATTATGCAGTTAAAAATTCAACAGTATGCTTTATTGCTGTCGGTACTCCCCAAGATGAAGACGGCAGTGCAGATTTAAAATATGTTTATCAGGTGGCAGACAGCATAGGAAAGGCAATGAACGGGTATAAAGTTGTTGTTGATAAATCAACAGTGCCGGTTGGAACTGCAGATGAAGTTACAAAAATTATTAAAAACAATACAAAATTTGATTTTGATGTTGTTTCAAACCCGGAATTTTTAAAACAAGGGGCAGCCGTTGATGACTTTTTAAAGCCTGATAGAGTAATAATAGGTTCAAATTCTCGCCATGCAACAGAAATTATGCAAGAATTGTACGCTCCTTTTATGAGAACGGGAAACCCTGTTATTGTTATGGATGTTAAATCTGCAGAAATGACAAAATACGCTTCAAATTCATTTCTGGCAGTAAAAATTTCATACGCTAATGAAATTGCCAACTTGTGCGAAAAAGTGGGTGCAGATGCTGAAATGGTGAGAATTGGCATGTGTGCAGACAAAAGAATCGGTTCGCAATTTTTATTCCCGGGTCTTGGTTATGGCGGCAGCTGTTTTCCAAAAGATGTTAAAGCTTTAATTAAAACGGCAAAAGATTTTGGCTCTGATTCTTCACTTTTGGAAGCTTGCGATATTGTAAATAAAAAGCAAAGGCTTTTATTTGTGGATAAAATTTTAAAATTTTATAATAATGATATAAAAGATAAAGTTTTTGCCGTTTGGGGGCTTGCTTTTAAGCCAAAAACAAACGATATGAGAGAAGCGCCTTCAATTACAATTATAAATTCTCTTTTATCTTTGGGGGCAAAAATTAAAAGCTATGACCCAAAAGCATTTGACCTTGCAAAAACAATTTTTAAAGAAAAAA
>DVKW01000081.1 GCA_018715855.1 Candidatus Galligastranaerophilus intestinigallinarum | reverse complement strand
ATTTTAAAATTACAAATGTAATAACAAAAGAAAATGAAGGCAAAAAGATTGAATTAATTCCCTTATTTGGCTTATCTAACATTTTCTATTGCCCAAAATGCGGCAGAAAAGAAACGGTTATTAACAAAGATAATAAAATTTTAACCGCCCAATGCAGGGAATGTTCCGGCGTTATGTATCCTGATTTATACGAAGCGCTTAATTTTGAAACAAATGCTAATCCGTATTATTTTATCTCGGGAATAAGAGCTATGGCGCAAGCTGAAACTTGGATTTTAATTAATCCGCCATTAGAAAGTTCTCGCGCCTTAACTTCAAATTTCTTAAAAACGGCGTTTGAAGTTTCAAAACCTAAAAAGGTTTATATTTTATCTAAAGAAACAACGAAAAAGGAATACTATAAGCAAATGTTTATGGAAATTGATTCTTCAATTGAAGTTAAAACTGATTTTATAACTGAAGATTCTTTGTGTGAAGAATTTATTAATTCCGAAATGTCTACAATTAAGGTTACAGCTTAAATAATGCAAAACTATTCAACAGATGCAATAAATATTAAAACATACCCAATAAGCGAATTTGACAACATTGTCGTAATGTTTTCAAAAGATATGGGGCTGATTAGAGGAGTTGCAAAGGGGGTTAAACGCCCAAAAAGCAAACTTGGCGCAGCTTCTCAGGCACTTGTTGCAAACAGTTTAATTATGTCGCAAAGAAGAAACCTTGATATTATTAAAGAAGCAAGCGCTATTAATTCTTTTAACAAATTAAGATATGACCTTGACAAATTAACCATGGCAATTTACACAACAGAAACAATAAACACTTTTTGCGCTGTTGAAAACAATGAAAAAAGCCAAAATGAAGCGATTTATGAACTTTTATATAAAACATTAAATAACATTCAAAACGCCCAAAATAAAACCCAAATTTTATTGGCAGAAATTAAATTTCAACTTATTTTTATGAATTTATCGGGTTTTGGAATTGAACTTAGAAGGTGTTTGAAGTGTTCAAAAGAACCCAAAGGAGCCGTTTTATTTTCAACGGAAACAGGCGGCATTGCTTGTTTAGATTGTGCAATAGATTCTGTTTCTTATGTTAAAATGCATGAAAAGATTAGAAATTTTTTAATAGAATTAAATGAAACGCCCGTTGATAAAAAAACAAAATATGATGATTTGGTAAATGAAAAAGTTACAAATGGTTGCTTTAATCTCTTAAAGAAGTATATTGAAATAACGAGCAATAAAAAGAGCAAAGCATTCAAAGTTATGGAAGAAACCCATTTAGGCTAAAAGGAGTTTGATTATGAAAAATGCAAAAAATATAACTACATTATTTCTTTTAACCTTGCTTGTTTGCCTTCCAAGCTACGCTAAAATGTCTCCTGAAGCAAACAAATTGTATCAGGAAGCAATTAAGTTTGAAAATTATAACCGTTTTGATGATGCAATTGACCTTGTTCAAAAAGCGTTGAACAATTCTAAAGATGAACCTGCTTTAATTGTTAAGCTTGCGGGTTTATATGCAAGAAACGGCGAATTTGACAATGCGGTTAATTATTACAATAAAGCAATTGAACAAAACCCAAACGATGCTTTTTTATACATTAGCCTTGGTAATATTTACCAACAAAAAGGCGACTACAAAAGGGCTTTTGAACAATACCAAAAAGCACAAGTTATTATGCCCGATTACAAATATAACTATTTGAATTTGGCAAATTCAAAATTTTACAGTGAAGAATACAATGATGCAATCGGTTTTTATCAAAAGTTTATGTCGGCATATCCATACAACAAAGAAGCAAAAAACCTTTTAGCTAACAGCTACCTAAATTTAAAAGATTATAAAAATGCAATTTTAGAGTTTGAAAATGTTAAACAACAAAGCCCTGAAACATTTAAAAGTTATCCTGAATTGGGGCTTGCTTATTTAAGAAACGGCGAATACCAAAAAGCAAAAGAAAATTTTGAAAGTGCGGTTAAAATTAACCCGAATGATTACATTTCATATGGTAATTTGGCAGTTGTTCAGAGCTATTTAAAACAAAATGAAGAAGCTTATCAAAATTACCAAAAAGCTTTTCAATTGAACCCCGAATTGAACAATTTAAGATTTGATTATGGCAAATTGTTGGAACAAATGGGAAAAACTGATGAAGCAATTGCAGCTTATCAAGATTACATAAAGGCATATCCAAACGATAAAAACGCTTATATGAACCTTGGAATTTTGTATCAGAAAAATAATAATCCTAATTATGCAATTAGTGTTCTTCAAAAAGGTGTTAAAGTTTCATCCGATTTCGACATTAAAAATGAGCTTGCAAAAAGTTATTTTCAAAACGGCGAATTCCAAAACGCTTTAAATATTTATGAAGAAGAATTAAATGTAAATTCTAAAAATTTAAGAGCCGCTTATAATAAAGGGCTTTGTTTAGAAGCAATGAAACAATTTAAAGAAGCAGATAACATTTATAGAAAACTTTCTTATTTTGAACCAAGCGATTTAGCGGAATTTGGAATTAAAAAAACTGATATTTCAAACAGCATTTATTCAAATTCTGTTGAATGGGCAAATTCACTTGTAAAAGAAAAAGATTATAGAAAAGCAAAAGAAATTTATACGGCTGCTGTTGCTGAAAACCCCGAAAATTCAAAGGCATATTTAGGTTTAGCAAAAACATATGAAGGTTTAGGCGCAAAAACAAAAGTTGTTGAATCTTATGAAAAAGCAATTCAAGTGGCACCAACAGATAAAGAAGTTTATAAAGAATACGGAAAATCTTTAAGCAGCTTAAATGAAGAACAAACTGCACAAAATGCCTATAAAAAAGCCTATGAATTAGACAATAATGATGATGATTCGCTTGAACTTTTGGCAGACAGCTACACAAAAACAGGCAATTTTGAAAGCGCGCTTGAACTTTACCAAAAAAGCCTTGAAAAATACCCGAATGATGCCGATTTATACATTAAAATAGGTTCAATGTATAAATATTTAAAAGATGATATTAAAGCAGTTGAAAATTATAATAAAGCGCTTGAAATAAACCCAAGCAGTGAAAACGCTTATTTTAACCTTGGGCTTTGCGATTTTGACAAAAATGATTATGATTCGGCCATTAAAAACTTTGAAAAAGCGCTTGGCATAAACCCTAAATACGCTTTTGCTTATTGGGGCTTAGGAAAATGTTTTGAAAAGAAACAAAACAAAGATAATGCAATTTATTATTATGAAAAATTTATTGAGGTTTCAGATAACCCTGAACTAAAAAAACAGGCTGAATTAAAAATTAAAACTTTATATGAAGGGCTTGTAGATTGAAAAAGTTCTTTTTAATTCTTTTTATTTTTGTTGCAACTTTTTTTATAACAGGCTGCAGCAAAGATAAACCAATTATCGC
Organism: Candidatus Galligastranaerophilus intestinigallinarum; assembly: GCA_018715855.1. Lineage (GTDB taxonomy): Bacteria > Cyanobacteriota > Vampirovibrionia > Gastranaerophilales > Gastranaerophilaceae > Galligastranaerophilus_A > Galligastranaerophilus_A intestinigallinarum. The sequence continues at coordinate 3,541 of DVKW01000081.1, read as the reverse complement.
ATTTTCTAAAACTCCCTTTACAAAAGAAACTTTGTATAATACAACAAATGAATTTAAAGTGGGAGAGAGAATTTATTTTGCCGTCTATAACCCAAAACAGTTTAAAACTCGCCTTTTGAAACTTCAGGTTTTTAAAAAAGAAGATGAAAAATCTGAATTTTGGGGCTATGAATATTTATACAACAGAACCTTAGAATTAAAAAACAAAACCACATTTTCTGATTATGTAGTTATAAATAATAGAGGTTTTTATATTTTTCAAATTTTTGATTTTACCGATTTTAAACAGCCTGTTGCGATTGGAATGGTGAGAGTTGACCCGAATTAAAAATTTTTTAGAAGATATTTTTTTAACATTTAAAAACCATTTAACATCATCTAAATATGTTGTTAAAGGCAAATGCAAAATGTGCGGTGAATGCTGCAAAAATATTCTTTTTTCAAATGAAAATGGCTATATAAAAAATGAAGATGATTTTAAAATAATGCAGAAAAACCACCTTATATACAGGTTCTTTTCTCCAAACGGCAAGGTGCAAAATGAAGGGGAAGAATTAAACGGTGCAATTTTATTCAAATGCAAATTTTTAAAAAATAACCGTTGTTCAATTTATCTTTTCCGCCCGATTTTTTGCCGTGATTACCCTTCAATTAACAAAAAATTTATTCAAATGGGGGGAACAACTTTAGATAACTGCGGGTTTAAATTTGAACCCGATAAAAAATTTATTGAATACTTAAAATAAAAAGCGGGGTTTAATTTCCCCGCTTTTAAATTTTTAATTTTGTTTTTTCTTATCGCCCATAATTTCAGAATCTAACCTTAAAAATACGGGGTGAATTTCTTCTTTTGTAATTAATTTGCCTTCTTTTATCATTAAATCTTCAATTTCCAAATATTTCATATCGATATTAATTTTAAGCTGTTTTGCCATATCTAATGCGATATTTGGGCAATAAGGTTCAATTAAAATTGCAACTTTTGCCATTAAATTTAAAATTGAATATAAAGTTTTGCCGCATTCAACCATATCGCCATTTTTAGCTAATGCCCAAGGCGCTTTATCGTTTACAAATTTATTGGCGCCATCCACAAGTTCAATAATTTTATTTGCAGCAAGAGCCGGTTCCATTTCATCAAAATATTTTAAAACAGAATCAATGGTTTCTTTAGTTTCATTTATAAGTTCATTATTAATAAATTCACCTTTAATTTCGCCATCAAAATATTTAACAAGCATATTTAAGGTTCTATTTAATAAGTTTCCCATATTGTTTGCAAGGTCTGCGTTTACTTTTTCTTTAAAATCATCGTCTGAATAGTTGCCGTCTTTGCCGTTAACTGCTGCTGTCACCATAAAATATCTTAGAGCATCAGGGTTTTTTAAATTAAAAGCTTCCATAACAGATTTTGGAGAAATAACGTTTCCTGTTGATTTAGACATTTTGCTCTTATCAATCATAATCCAGCCATGGGCATAAATGCTTTTTGGAAGTTCTAAATCAAGTGCCATCAAAATTGCAATCCAATAAATTGAATGGAATTTTAAAATGTCTTTCCCTATTATGTGGTAATCAACGGGCCAAAATTCTTTATAGTTTTCTTCGCTTTCACCATTTACTTTATAGCCTAAACCTGTAATATAATTTGAAAGCGCATCAATCCAAACATAAATAACTTGGCTTGGGTCAGATTTCACTTCAATTCCCCATTCAACGTTTGTTTTTGCCCTTGAAACAGAAATATCTTCAATATTTTCCAGTTGGTTTAAAACTTCTTGGGCTCTATAGCTTGGTTGAATAAAATTAGGGTTATTTTTAATATGGTTTATAATTTTATCTTTATATTTTGTCAGCTTAAAGAAATAATTTTCTTCAGATACAACTTCAGGCTTTTTACCATGGATTGGGCAATTGCCTTCTTCATCCAAATCTTTTTCAGCTAAAAAGCATTCGCAGCCTGAACAATAGAGGCCTGTATATTTGTGTTTATAAATATCGCCTTTTTCTAAAAGTTTTTCAAAAATGTCTTGAACGGTTTTTTGGTGGTAATCATCCGTTGTTCTTATAAAGTGGGAATAATTTATATCTAAAAGTTTCCAAGCTTCAATAAATGAATTTGCGTTTTTATCGCAAAGTTCTTTTGGTGTTATATTCAATGTTTTTGCCGTTTTTTGAATTTTTATGCCATGTTCATCTGTTCCTGTTAAAAAGAAAGATTTTTTGCTTCTTTTTTTAAAGTGTCTGAAAATAACATCCGTAAAGATTTTTTCATAAGCATGGCCAATATGAGGTTCGCCGTTTACATAATCTATTGCTGTTGTGATTGAAAATTTTTCCATAATTAATTACTCCAAATAAAAAAATTATAGCATAAAGCAAAAAATTATATTCATTGGTTTTGTTTGAACATTAGATTTTTTGAGGTTTAAATGAGAGTTAATCAAATTTCTTTATATAATGTTCAAAATGGCCATATTCAAACAAGAAAAAATTTTGGAATAATTCAAGACTCTGTTTCTTTCACATCAAATGTTGAAACGGAAAAGAAAGGCTTTTTAGAAAGGCTTTTTGGAAAGTTTTTTACAGAAAAAGAGCTGGCACCGGAAGTTGAAAAAAGTGAAGAAATTAAAGATGTTATTTTTGGCTTAAAAAAACAAGCGGATGATTTTAAAAAAGGTGTAAAATACGATAAAAAAATTGCCGAAGAATATTTAAAAATAGGCAAACTAAGCAATTTTCAAACTACGCCCCTTAGAAACAATGAAAAAATTTTATATGGCGAAATAAACCCTGATACAAACCTTCCCAAAACAATTACAATTTTAGATTTTTCAAACGGCATGAATGTTAAAAAAGCATATTCTATTCCGGAAGGAACTGATTCTTTAATCACCGTTTATTATATGGCAGATGATACAACGGATGTAACGGTTAATTTGTTTGGCTCTGTTGCTCTTTCTGTTTCTGAAAGAGACCGAGATACTCTAGAAAAAAGAACCTTAATGCCGACAAAAGATGGCTTTTATTATATCTCAGGCCTTTCAAACGAAAAAGGCGAAATTGTTGACAGAAGCTTTGAAATAAATTTTGATAAGGCCAACCCAAATGATTCTTTCTATAGCGAACTTGGTGAAGATGGCAAGCTTCATACTTATAAATATAATACGGAACTTGATTTGTGGGAGCTTAAAAGCAGGGAATAATTATTTTCCTATGCAAAATTTATCAAAAATGCTGTTTAAAATTTCATCGTTTATAACTTCGCCTGTTATCTCGCCAAGCGAAATTAAGGCCGTTTTTATATCAATTGAAATTAAATCTTGAAGCTCTTTATTTTTTGTTCCTAAAAGCGCATTATTAATTGCAATAAGTGCATTTTGAAGGCTTTCTTGCTGTCTTTGGTTTGTTGTAAATTCAATGTTATCAATATCAACATCAACAACATTTTTATAAATTAATTCTTTTAATTCTTCAATGTTTTTGCCTGTTTTAGAACTTATTGGAAGCACCCCTTCATAGGTTTTTTCATTAATATCTT
>DVKW01000080.1 GCA_018715855.1 Candidatus Galligastranaerophilus intestinigallinarum | reverse complement strand
AGAGGTGAACTTTCAATTAAAGCGGTTGATCTTAAACTTTTAACAAAATCGCTTCAACCTTTGCCTGAAAAATTCCATGGCCTTCAAGATACAGAAACAAGATACAGAAAAAGATATCTTGATATGATTATGAACGAAGACGTTCGAGATACTTTCAAAAAAAGAAGCTTAATTATTCAAAAAATCAGAGAATATTTAACAGGTCAAGGTTTTCTTGAAGTTGAAACACCAATGCTTCACACTCAAGCAGGCGGTGCAACCGCAAGGCCTTTTATCACTCACCACAATGCGCTTGATTTAGATATGTATCTTAGAATAGCGCCCGAGCTTCACCTAAAAAGGCTTCTTGTTGGCGGGGTTTCAGAAAAAATATTTGAAATGAACCGCTGCTTTAGAAATGAAGGCATTGATATTCGCCACAACCCCGAATTTACAATGATTGAAATGTATCAAGCATATGTAGATTACAACGATATGATGTGCTTATTGGAAAATATGATTGCATCAGTTGCAAAAGATGTTTTAGGCACAACAAAAATTACATATCAAGGAAAAGAATTAGATTTAACCCCGCCTTGGGATAGAAAAACAATGCTTGGCGCAATTAAAGAATATACAGGCATTGATTTTAACGAATACTTAACAGCTGAAGAAGCAATGGAACAAGCCAAAAAAATGGGCATTGAAACAGAAGAAAATGATTCTTGGGGCAAAGTCTTAGATAGAATTTTTGAAGAAAAAGTTGAACCGAAATTAATTCAACCTGTTCATATCATTGATTACCCTCGTGATATTTCACCTTTGGCCAAAGTTCACAGAGATAACCCAAGATTAACAGAAAGGTTTGAATCAAGAATTAATGGTTGGGAAGTTTCAAACGCATTTTCGGAATTAACAGACCCGATTGACCAAAGAAACCGCTTTGAAGCGCAAGCAAAAGCAAAAGCGGAAGGCGACGAAGAAGCAATGAGTATAGATGAAGACTTTATCTGTGCGTTGGAACACGGTATGCCGCCTGCAGGTGGTATGGGAATTGGCATAGACAGGCTTGTTATGCTGTTAACGGATTCTCCTTCAATTAGAGATGTTATAGCATTTCCTACAATGCGACCAAAAGCTTAAAAAATATTTCAGTACAAAGTGGCATACTTATTTGTATGCCATTTTTTTACCACCAAATGCAGTATTTTTCTGTTAATAAAAGTTTTAATTTATCCTTAATGCTAAAATATCAACTATGTTTAAACATATTCTATGCACGGCATTACTTTTTTTTCTTTCAATATCACCAACTTTTGCCATTCAAGATATACAAAAGGGTGATGTTTTAAATTTGGAACAATGCATAGATATTGCGCTTAGAAATTCCCCATATGTAAACAAAGCAAAAGCAAGAATAAGGCTGGCAGAAGCAAATGTTGGCGGCGCAAAATCGGCTTGGACTCCCGCAATTGGAGCAGGTGTGGGCTTTAACGGCTCAAATTCAAAAGAAGGCCACAAGTCTTTTTCAGACAGATATTTTGGCGCAGATGCAATGATATCTCAGATGATTTATGATTTTGGAAAAACAAATTCAAGCATAAATCTTCAAAAATTTAATTTATTGTCTGCCGAATATGAATATGATTATACGGTTTTAGAAACAATTTATGCTGTTAAAGAAGCTTATTTTTCCGTTCTGGCCGCAAAAGCAAACAGAGATATACAAGTTCAAAATGTTGAAATAAATGAAAGAAATTATGACCAGATAAAATCTTATTATGAAGAAGGCATAAGATCGAGAATTGATTTTGTAAACGCCGAAGTAAACTTATCTGATGCTAAAAATTCACTTTTACAAGCGCAGGATGTTTACTGCGATGCAATGGTTTCATTGAACAAATCACTCTATATAACTAATAACCCCGATTATGCAATTGCACCCATTGAAAAATTTAATGCATATTCTGATGTTACCCCCGTTACTTTAATCCATGGCCATAACACAGACCATGACCATGAAAAACTTCAAGAAGATGAAATGAAAGAAATAACTTTAACGGGCATTATTAAAGAAAATGAAATTGTAAAAGACCACAAATTAAGCCCTTTTACCACATCTTTTGAAGATGCTCTTGATTATGCAAATAAAAACAGGCCAGACCTTAAATCATACATTGCAATTAAAAATGCAATGAAAGAATCTCTTAAATATACAAAAAGGCAATGGTACCCCCAACTTTCCGCAAATGCTGCTTATAATTACAGAAGAAACGATGGCTCTAATTATAATTCAATTTCATATGGTGCAGATTTATCAATTCCAACAATAAGGCCTGTTGCTATTAAATATGATATAGACGCTGCAAAAGCAGAATTGGATTCAGCAGGTGAAGATGTAAGGTTAATTTATCAAAATATTTATTATGATGTTCAACTTGGAATGTGCCAAGCAAAAATTTTGGAAAACCAAATTCCTTTAATTTTAAACAGAGTTCATTTGGCAAAAGAAAACTTTGAACTTGCAGATGGCAGATATTTAGAAGGAATAGGAAACTACATTGAACTTCAAGATGCAAGAAGCAAATATTTAAATGCACAACAAGAATATGTGGATACTGTCTATAAATATTCAATTGCTCGTGCTAACCTTGATTTTGTTATGGGGGTAAAATGAAGCAAAAAATAATAATAACTATAATTTCAATATTAATAATTCTGCTTTTAATTTTAATCGGCAAAAAGCTGTTTATAAAAGGTGATGAATACGTTTTAGCACCTTTAAAAAAAGCAACAATCACAAAAATTATAGAAGCTTCAGGCACAATAAACCCTGTTCAAACGGCAACAGTCGGTGCTCAGGTTTCAGGTAAAATAACGGCCGTTTATGTAGATTTTAATTCACCTGTTAAAAAAGGGCAATTACTGGCTGAAATTGACACATCATTATTTCAAGCAAGTGTTGATCAGCAAAGAGCAAACATTCAAAATGCCAAAGCTCAATTAAGAAAACTTGAAGCTACAACAAATTACGATAAATTAATGTATCAAAGATATTCAAATCTTCTTAAAAAGGGCTATGTTTCAAAAGCAGAAGTTGACCAATTGAAAGCAGTTTATTTGGCTGATGTTGCAAGCATAGAAGCCCAAAAAGCCCAAATAAGAGAAAATGAAGCATCTCTTAGAACCGCAGAATCAAATTTAGGGTATACCAAAATAATTTCACCTGTTGATGGTGTTATTATTTCAAAAGATGTTGAAGTGGGTGAAACGGTAGCATCAAGCTTCCAAACTCCTGAATTATTTTCTGTAGCGGAAGACTTAACCAAAATGCAAATTGAAACAAATGTATCTGAAGCAGATATCGGAAATGTTTCAGTCGGGCAAGAAGCTGATTATACAATAGATGGCTACCCCAATGAAACCTTTAAAGGCTATGTGAACCAAGTAAGGTTATCTTCCACAACAACATCAAATGTTGTAACATATACTGTTGTAATTACCGTTGATAACAAAGATTTAAAATTAAAACCCGGCATGACGGCAAATGTTTCAATTGTTGTAAATAAAAAAGAAAACATTTTAACTGCAATAAACCCTGCTTTGAAATTTACACCCGTTGGCAGAGATGTTAAATATGATACTCAAGGAATTTGGGTTTTGGATAAAAATAAAAAACCTGAAAGAATTACAATTGAAACAGGTATATCAGACGATGTTAAAACAGAAATTATAACAGATAAGCTAAAAGAAAATGATATGGTTATAATTGGCAAAAAAGGCATTGAAACATCAACAGGAAAAGGCATGAGGCCGCCAAGGTTCTTATAAAATGGCAGTAATAGAAGTTAAAAATTTAATAAAAACATATAAAACAGGCGATAGCCAATTTAATGCATTAGATTGCGTTTCTTTGTCAATTGAATATGGCGAAATGGTTGCTATTATGGGGCCATCGGGTTCAGGCAAATCAACTTTTATGAACCAAATCGGCTGCCTTGATAAACCAACATCAGGCGAATATTTTTTAGATGGCGTAAACGTTGAAACAATGAACCATGATGAACTTGCCCAAATTAGAAATTTAAAATTGGGGTTTGTTTTTCAAGGGTTTAATTTAATTTCAAAAACAACTGCTGTTGAAAATGTTGAACTTCCTATGATATATAAAGGCATTAATAAAGAAGAAAGAAGAAAAAGAGCAGTTGATGCCTTAAAAATTGTGGGTTTAGAAAAAAGAATGGAACATATGCCAAACCAAATGTCAGGCGGCCAACAACAAAGGGTTGCAATTGCAAGGGCTATTGTAAACGATGCCCCTGTTATTTTGGCAGATGAACCTACAGGTAATTTAGACACAAAAACAAGTATAGATGTTATGAACTTTTTTGTTGAATTAAATGAAAAATTTCATAAAACAATTGTAATAGTTACCCATGAAGATGACATTGCAGCCTATTGCAAAAGAATTGTAAGATTTAGAGACGGGAAAATTATCTCGGATAAAATAAATGAAAACAGAACCGAGGTAAAATTATGATAGATTTTAAATCCACCTTCAAAATTGCAGTCTTATCATTAAAAACAAATAAAATGCGCTCATGTCTTACAAGTTTAGGCATTATTATCGGTGTTGCAGCTGTTATTGTAATGCTTGCAATAGGAACGGGCGCAAGCACAAAAGTTACGAAAGATATGGAATCTATGGGCTCAAACCTTCTAACCGTAAGGTCAGCTTCTGCTAACCAAGGGGGTGTAAGGCAAGGTGCAGGTTCAAGGCCCACATTAACCCTGAAAGATGCAATAGCAATAAACAGGCTTGCAAGGGGTGTTGAAGCGGTCGCCCCCGTTTCAAACCAAAACCAACAAGTAATTTACGGTAACCAAAACTGGTCAACAACGGTTTATGGCACAACAGGAAGATATTTAGGCATAAAAGCTTATGAAATTTTAATCGGCAGAAATTTTACTCCTGAGGATATTAAAAATTCAACAAAAGTGGCAATCATAGGTTCAACCGTTTCAAGCGAACTTTTTGGCGATGTTAACCCTGTCGGTAAAACTCTAAGAATAGGGGGAGTTCCATTCAGAGTAATTGCAGTTTTAAAAACAAAAGGTTCTACAGGCCCATTTGATAACGATGATTTAATTTTTATCCCTATAACAACGGCGCAAAAAAAAGTTTTCGGGGTTTATTTCCCGGGAACCGTTAATATGATTGTAGTTAAATCTCAAACGCCTGAACTTATGGAATATACGGAAGAAGATATTAACGAAATTTTAACAAAAAGGCACAATATCGGAATTAACCAAGAAAAAGATTTTGAAATAAGAAACTCAGCAGAATTTCAAGAAAGATTGAAATCAACCGTTAAAACATTTTCAATTCTTTTAGGTTCAATTGCTTCCGTTTCTTTGCTTGTAGGGGGCATTGGCATTATGAACATTATGCTTGTATCTGTTACGGAAAGAACCCGTGAAATCGGCATCAGAATGGCAATTGGGGCAAGAAGCAGCGACATTAGAAAACAATTTTTAATTGAAGCATTATTGCTTGCAATAATAGGCGGCTTAATTGGTGTTGTAGCCGGCGTTTTAACATCATTTTTAGTTACAAAATTTTCAGATTTAACAGCTGAAATAACACCGTTTTCAATAATTTTATCTTTAAGTTTTTCTGCAATAGTCGGTGTTGTATTTGGGTTTTACCCTGCTTATAAGGCTTCTTTGCTAAATCCTATTGATGCTCTAAGGTATGAATAATGAATGAAATTTTTAAAAATGTAAAATATATTTTTTCGGATTTTGACGGCACGATTTCAAAATATGATGTAGTGCATAAATTTATTCATAATTTTGCAAAAGGCGATATTGACACAGCCGAAAGGTTGTGGAGCGAGGGAAAAATTTCAACCAAAGAATGCTTTAATATTCAATTAAAAAAAGTTGAAAATTTAACTCCCGAAATTTTAGAAAAATTTCTTAATGAAATTGAAATTGACCCTTATTTTATAGAATTTTATCAAATGATAAAAAAAGAAAATAAAGAATTAATTGTGCTATCAGACGGGTTTGATTATTTTATAGAAAAAGTATTTAAAAATAACGGTTTATCAGATATAAAAGTATATTCAAACCATCTTGAAATGGAACTTGAAAAAGGCTTTTTAAAATTTAATACAATTTGCCCGAACAATAACAAAAACTGCTTAATTCCTTCAGGGTGCTGCAAATGCGGTGTTGCGCAAAAATATACAAACAATTTTATATATATAGGAGACGGCCTTTCTGACAGGTGTATTGCAAAAAAGGCGAGTTTATTATTTGCTAAAAAAAGTTTGGAAACCTATTGTAAAAATGCAAACCTTGAATATATTCCATATGAAACTTTTAAAGACATTATAAATGTCCTTTGTTATATAAAAATTAATTAGAAACAACTTTTTTGTTTTTAACGGCTGCTATAAAATCTTTTGCATAATTAACGGGAACCGCAAAACCAATGCCTATATTTGAACGGTTGTTATCGGGGTTATAAATAGATTGGTTAATGCCTATAACTTCACCGTTCAAATTAATTAAAGGCCCGCCCGAGCAGCCGGGGTTTATGGCTGCATCTGTTTGAATTTTTTTCCTTTGATAATCTATTCTTGAAATTATTCCTATGGTTAAAGTTCCTCTAAAACCAAAAGGGTTGCCTATTGCTAAAACTTCTTCACCCACCCTGATGTTTTCTGAATTGCCAAATTTAACGGTTTGCAAAGGTTCTTTCGGTTCAATTTTAACAAGCGCAAGGTCGTTTTTATCTCTTAACAGCGCAATAACTTTTCCCTTATAGGTTTTTCCCGTTGATGTTGTTATTTCAATGTTTTTTGCTTTGTTTACCACATGAAGGCTTGTTAAAATAACCCCGTCTGGTGAAATTATACACCCTGTGCCGGATGATACACCTCGTTCCAAGTTTGCTTCAATGGCCACAATAGAAGGTGTTACTTGCTCATAAACCGAACTGTATATGTAATCTTCGCTTCTTGCAATGGCTTCTGGCATGAAATATGAAAAAATTGTTACAATTAAGAAGAAAATAGGCAATAATAAACCTTGTTTTGTTTTATTCATTTTGTGTGAAAACTCCATTGGTCACTGTATAGGTAGAATTTAAACATTGATTAATACGGATTTCATTGCCCCCATAGGTTAGATGTGATATAATTCACTTAACTCTTAGGAAAGGAAGAAAAATGAGAAGTTTAGAAGTTTTTAAAAGACATTTAAAAGAAAAAAGAGCAGTTAAAATTATTTCTGGTATTAATAATTTTGATTTGACTTCAGTTGCAAGCGTTTGCCGCGCAGCACAAATTGGTTTAGCATCAGCAGTTGACGTTGCAGCAGATGAACAAGTTATTAAAACTGCAAAAGAAAACACAAAACTCCCTGTTTTTGTTTCATCAACACAACCATTCAGCCTCAAAAAAGCTGTAAAATGGGGTGCAGATGCAATTGAAGTTGGTAACTTTGACGCATTATACGCTGATGGCGTTGACTTTGGCGCAGATGAAATTTATGAAATTGCACTTGAAACCATGACATTATGTGAAAACGACAACATTTTCACCTGTGTTACAGTCCCAGGGTGCATTTCAATTGAAGAACAAATTAAACTTGCTAAAAAACTTGAACTCTTGGGCGTTGATTTAATTCAAACCGAAGGTGTTAAACCAATGATGGCAAGAAAAGATTCTACTTCAAGCGATCTTTTATCAATTGCACATATGACAATTTCAAACACAATGGAAATTGCAAAAAATGTTAAAGTTCCTGTTATGACAGCATCAGGCATCACTCCTCAAACAGCTCCTTTGGCTTTTGCTGCAGGCGCAAGCGCAGTTGGTGTTGGTTCTGCCGTTAATAAATTAAAAACACAAATTGCAATGGCTCAAACAGTTAGAGAACTTGTTGGTGCAGTAAATTACAAAGAAATTATCAAAAAAGAACAAGAAAGCCCAATCAACGTATATTCAATGTAAGCTTTCGGTTTTGAATAATTTAAAAAAGCGGTTCATTTTGAATCGCTTTTTTGTTTAAAAGAAGTTAATTTTATGTTAAAATAACCTTGCGTTAGAGACAAGGAGAGTTGTTATGAAGAAATACTTAGTTTTAATACTAATGCTTTCAGTTGGTGTTGGCGCTTCTTTTGCTGCAAGCTTTGGTGATTCGCTTAAAAATGCAATTAAAAGCGATTTAAACAGTGTTAAAAGCGCAGTTCAACAAGATGTAAAAAATCAACAACAAGAAGCTCAAAAACAAAAAGCTGCCCAAAACAAAGCAAAAATTGATTCTATAAATAAAGAAAGAAAAGAAAAATTGGCTCCGATTGAAACTGAAATTAAAGCAAAAGAAGCACAAATTAAATCAACAAAAAATGATAAAACAATAACAGAAACTGAAAGAACAATAAGATTAAATGCTTATCAAAGGCAATTAAATAATTTAAACAATAAAAAAGCAAATATTAATAAACTATATGATGCTAAAGTAAAAGCTTATAACTAAAATAAAAGCCCCGTTTAAGGGGCTTTTTTTATTCTAATTTTACCCATAAAAAATGCCCCATAATGTTCATTATGTTGCATTCAAGTTCTATAACCTTATATTATCATTATTTTTACTACTGTTCAATACTTAAAATTTTATTATTTTTTATATTTTCCATTTCCTTTCATCCATTAAAACTGGGCTTTTTCACCCCAATACAACAAATTGAACATTTTGTTGCGTTTGAAATTAATCGCACATTAAAAAACAAATAAACCTTTTAAAATCATCTGTCTTTACCGAAAGGTGAAGTGGAGCCAAGTGTAGCAATTGTTTGTTTTTTTAATTTAATCTTTTAATTTTAATCATCATAAGCTTTGCGAAACGGCGACTCTGAACAACTTAGGAGACAGATGATTTTAAAAGAAAAGACTAAACTTATTCACTAAGCCGCGTTTCTTTCTTTTCCTGCCTATTTTCTTTCTTTGCGTGCGGCGTTTGAGCCAAAGAAAGAAAATAGGCAAAAGGTAAAAGATTAAAAATACCTTTCAATTAAAACTGATTTTAAAAGTACAATCTTTTCATTCATTGCACCTTTTTGTATTAATTTGTTGCAAGGGGTGAAAAGAAAGATAACAAGTGAATAATGGAAAATAAAAAATTAAAAACGGGTCGAATTTAACCCATTGAACAAAACTTAAAACAATGCTAAGATGATAAAAAGAACAAAATTGCACCAAGATAATACATTTTGGTGCAATTTTTATTAATTAAAAACCCCTTGAATTCAAGGGGGTTAAGCTTTAATTATTAAATCTAAATACCATTATATCGCCGTCTTGAACGATATAATCTTTGCCTTCCAGCCGTGCAAGGCCTTTTTCTCTTGCCTGAACCCAACCACCGGAATTTACAAAGTCTTCATAAGAAACAACTTCTGCTTTAATGAAGCCTTTTTCAAAATCTGTGTGGATAACACCTGCTGCTTGCGGTGCCTTTGTGCCTTTTTTAATAGTCCAAGCTTTAACTTCTTTTTCACCTGCAGTTATGTAGGTTTGAAGGCCTAAAAGGTCGTATGCCGATTTAATCATTTTATCTATGCCTGAAGTTTCAACGCCTAAATCTTGAAGATAGGTTTTTGCTTCTTCTTTTCCCAAAGAAACAAGTTCTGATTCAATTTGTGCGCTTATAACAACAGTTTTAGCGCCTTGTTTATCGGCATATTCTTTCACTTTTTCTACATAATCATTGCCTGTTAATAAATCGTTTTCAGAAACATTGGCACAATAAATAACAGGTTTTGTCATAAGCAAAAAGAAGCTTTTTACTATTTTTTGTTCTTCTTCATCGAATAATTCAGGAACATTAATAAAATGCCCTTGTTCAAGGTATGGCATTATTCTTTCTATGATTGAATTTTCCAAAACCGCTTCTTTGTCGCCTGATTTTGCAGTTTTTGTGATTTTTTTCAATCTGTTTTCTAATGTTTGAATGTCAGCTAAGGCAAGCTCCGTATTTATTGTTTCAATGTCATCAACAGGGTCAATTCTTCCTGCCACATGGATTGTATTTGGGTCATCAAAACATCTTACAACCTGAATTATAGCATCACACTCTCTAATGTTTGCCAAAAACTGGTTGCCTAAACCTTCCCCTTTGCTTGCGCCTTTTACGAGCCCTGCAATATCAACAAATTGAATAGCAGCAGGAACAACATTATCTGTTTTTACCATTGGTTGTAAAACATAAAGCCTTTCATCAGGCACATTTACAACGCCCACATTGGGCTCAATAGTGCAAAAAGGATAATTTGCACTTTGAGCATTATCAGATGTGGTTAAAGCGTTAAAAAGGGTTGATTTTCCAACGTTTGGAAGCCCCACTATTCCGCATTTTAGCATTTTGCAGGCACCTTCTGTTCTAATTGAAGCGTGATTGTTGTGTTATCACAAACTTCTGTCGGGCCATAATATTGAATAGCACCCGGGAAAATGTAGCAATCATTTAGTGCATAATTTTCTCTGTTTGCTTCAAATTCTTTAAATACTGGGCCATCAAGTTCAACAAGCGCTTTTTGAATAACAGGTTTCATAACACCGTGGCGTTTTTCCATATTCATCATCATGGTTAATGGAACACCGCCTGCCTTCCATTCAGAAGCAGGTGCCGTTAAATTTTTAACGCTTGAAAGATACCCTGTTAAGCCTGCTAAAATAAGCGCAAATGCGTTGTAGCCTAATGAATAGCAGTAATCTGCATCAAAATTGGATGGCATAGCGCATCTTCCTTCATAACCAAAGAAGTGTGCTTGTTCAGAGAATTTGCCGTTGTATTTGCCTTCAGCTTTTAATTTTTTAAGGTTTTCTTTAACCATTTCAATTAAAAGTTTTTCTGTTTCAATTTTTGAAACCTGAACGTTACCGTGGGGGTCTCTATCCATTAATAATTGAGCTTTAATTAAAGAAGGAAGAGAATTAAATACAAAAGCATTATCTTTGTCTAATTTTGATGAAATGATTTCATATTTTGCTTCGTTTGCTGCATTAACAAAAGCTTCGTCTTTTTCTAAAACAGCTAAAAGATCGTTTAAGCTTTGAATCATTGTTTTCATTTCAGGGATAAATTCAATTAACCCTTCAGGAATTAATGCAACACCAAAGTTTTTGCCTTTTTCAGCTCTTTTAACAACAACATCTGTTATATAATCAACAATTGATTTTAAAGATTGTTTTTTAGCTTCAACTTCTTCTGAAATTAAAGCAATGTTTGGTTGAGTTTGAAGAGCAACTTCTAAGCCAACGTGCGTTGCAGACCTTCCCATTAATTTAATGAAGTGCCAATATTTTTTAGCTGAGTTTGCGTCTCTTTGAATGTTGCCGACAAGTTCAGCGTATGTTTTTGTGGCTGTATCGAAACCGAATGAAATTTCGATTTGTGAATTTTTAAGGTCGCCATCAATTGTTTTTGGGCAGCCAATTACTTGAATGCCTGTGTTTTTAGCTTTTAACCATTGAGCAAGCATGCAAGCGTTTGTGTTTGAATCATCGCCGCCAATAATAACAATTGCATTGATATTAAGCGCTTGGCAAACTTTTAATGATTTTTCAAATTGTTCTTCCGTTTCAAGTTTTGTTCTGCCTGAACCGATAATGTCAAAACCGCCTGTGTTTCTGTAGGCGTCAATAAATTTATCATCAAATTCAACATATTTGCCATCAATGATACCTGATGGGCCGCCTAAGAAACCATAAAGTTTATTGTTTGGGTTCGCTTGTTTAATTGCATCATATAAGCCTGCAATAACGTTGTGGCCGCCGGGGGCTTGGCCGCCCGATAAAATTACACCAACGTTTTTATTTGCCAAATTGAGCGATTCACCCGCATTTGAAAAAGAAACAATCGGGCCGCCATAAACATCTTTAAAAAGTTTTTCAATTTCTTCTTTGTCTTTTACGGCAGAAGTTTTTTCGCCGAATGTAAATTTAACGTTTTTGATTCCTTCTTGAAGAGCACCTGCTAATTTAGGGTTATAGCTCAATCTTGCCTTATGAAGGGGTGATAAATCTCTCATACATAATCTCCTTACTTATTTATGGTTGATATTTTAATACAAAAATACATAATTTAAAATATTTTTGGTTTTTATAATACAAAAACTGTTGACAGAAAATTTTGATTAAGTATTATGATAATACGGAACGCAATTGCGGGAGTAATTCAGTGGTAGAATGCTTCCTTGCCAAGGAAGATGTCGCGAGTTCGATCCTCGTCTCCCGCTCCATTTAAAAAGATTATAGAAGAACCTAAAATAAGGTTCTTTTTTATTTTGTAATCTTTTTTATTTTGTAAATTCTTTTACTGCAAAGATTTTCCTTTTCAAAAATTTTAAAAATTCACCTATATAAACGGTAGAAATAACCCCCACAACAAAATAAAAATAAGTTGTTTTTAGAGGAAAATAAAACCAGTAAATATCACTTGAATTTTTAACATCAAAAGGAATTCCTTTTATATATAAAAATGAATAAGTTAAAATGTTAAAAATAAGCAGGTGGTTTGCCATTATATGGTAACTATTTTGCCCTATTTTATGAATAAAATTCCAATTTTTAAGGTATGGATAAATAACTTCAATTATAAATAAAACAATATAAATGCCGGTTAAGCTTGTTAAAATTGAAACAAAGGGGTTAAAAAATTTGCCCCAAACTAAAAGGTAATGAAGCCCAATACCATCCAAGGGTGAAAAATCTTTATTAAAAAGCCACAAAATACTTTGTAAAATTAAAATAGAATATAAAATTTTGGGGGTGAAAATGTTTATTTTATCTTCAATTTTATTTTTATAAATAAACCCTAAATGAACAAAAAACAGGGCAAAAAAGCTTCTTATAAAAGGAAGAATA
>DVKW01000079.1 GCA_018715855.1 Candidatus Galligastranaerophilus intestinigallinarum | reverse complement strand
TACCGATTGCCATTTCATCCGCTATCATGCCCGCTATTGTTTCTACGGGAGTATCACCCGGTATTGCTATCATATCAAGTCCGACAGAGCAGACAGAGGTCATTGCTTCAAGTTTATCTATTGTTAAAACGCCTTGCCGTGCGGCTTCTATCATGCCGGCATCTTCAGACACGGGAATAAAAGCGCCGGATAGCCCGCCAACATAGGATGAAGCCATAATGCCGCCTTTTTTAACCGCATCATTTAACATTGCAAGTGCTGCCGTTGTGCCGTGGGCGCCTGCATCAGACAAGCCCATTGCTTGGAAAATGCCCGCAACACTGTCGCCTTCAGCAGGGGTTGGCGCAAGCGAAAGGTCAATAACGCCAAATGGTATATCAAGCCTTTTTGCAAGCTCTCTGCCAATTAATTCGCCTGTTGTTGTAATTTTAAAAGCTGTTTTTTTAATTACGTTTGCAACTTCGCCTAAATCTGCATCTTTTGGCATATTTTCAATTGCCCATCTTACAACCCCGGGGCCTGAAACGCCAACATTTAGGGCGCATTCAGGTTCATTAACCCCGCAATAAGCACCTGCCATAAAGGGGTTATCCGTTACGGAATTACAAAAACAAACAAATTTTGCAGCGCCAAGGCCGTCTTTATCTTTAGTTAATTCTGCCGCTTTTTTAATTATTTCAGCCGTTTTATAAACACCCACCATGTTAATTCCTGCTTTTGAACCTGCCAAATTAACTGATGAACATATTCTATCCGTTGCAGCCAAGGCTTCCGGAATTGAAGCCATAAACCTTCTGTCGCCTTCTGTGCAGCCTTTTTCAACCAAAGCTGAATAGCCGCCCAAAAAATCAACACCCACTTCTTTTGCTGCTTTATCTAAAGTTTTTGCAATGTGGATAAAATCAGGCTTATCAATAGATTCCGTTATAATTGAAATTGGCGTTACTGCTATTCTTTTATTTATTATGGGAATTGAATATTCATCTTCAAGCTCATCTGCAAATTTTCCCAAATTTTCGGCATATTTTGTAATTTTATCGTAAATTTTGGATGCCACCTTTTTGGTATCAGAGCTGCAACAATCTCTTAAGCTTAAAGCTAAAGTAACTGTTCTTATATCAAGATGATGAACTTTAATCATCTCAATTGTTTCCATTATATTATTTACATCAAAATTCATTGCCATTATATTGTATGCATCCTATCAAAAATTTCTTTTCTTTGAACCCATATAGTCATATGAAGGCTTTTTGCGGCTTCTTCCAATTTATCTTTAATTGTGCTGAAAGATTCTTTTGAATTTGAAATGTTGCATAACATCATCATAACAAAGTAATCTTGCATAATTGTTTGCTTAATATCTTCAATATTAACGCCCGTTTCATATAATGTAGTTGCAATTTTTGCAACAATGCCCGTTTTGTCTTGCCCTGTGATGGTTACAATAATTTTTTCTTCTGCCATTATTTCACGTCATCCTTAATTACAATTAACTTGTTCATAATTTTCATGGCAACCGTTGGCAATACAACGTCATTCAAGCCGTTTGCAATGCTTATAATGCTGCCTGCTTTTAAAATTTGTTCTTCGCCTTTGTAGATGAAAGTGTAATCGGTCTTTCTATCAGACCTGATTGTAATTTTGTCCATTTTTATTCCCTTCTATTGAACAATCTGAACGCCTGAGCTTGTGCCAAGCCTTGTAGCACCCGCTGAAATTAAATCAAGCGCCATTAACTTAGATTTTATACCGCCTGATGCTTTAACACCAATGTTTCTTTTAGCAACTGATGAATACATTAATTTAACATTTTCAACAGTGGCGCCAACGCCGTTTTTTACAAAACCTGTTGATGTTTTAACAAAATCTGCTCCGGCTGTAACGCAATTTAGGCAAGCAACTTTAATTTCAGCAGGTGTTAAAAGGTCTGTTTCTAAAATAACTTTTAGGGTTTTATCCCCTGCGGCTTGCTTTTGCAAGCTAATTTCATCTGCCGCCAATTTATAATTGCCGGATTTTATTGCGCCAATATTTATAACGGTGTCAATTTCATCAGCGCCATCCATTATTGCTTCTTTAATTTGGTTAATAGTTGTGTTAACTTTATTTGCCCCCAAGGGGAAGTTTACAACGCAGATAACTTTAATATCTTTACCTGATTCTAAAATTAAACTTTTTGCAAGTTTCACATAAATCGGGTTTACACACACCCCAAAAAAGCCATATTGAATGGCTTCTTCAACCAATTTTTTAATGTCGTCAGCCGTTGCATCCGGTTTTAAATTTGTATGTTCAATGTATTTTGCTAATTCCATAAAAGAAATTATATCAAAACAAGGTTTTTAGCGCTATTTGTAAAGTTTGTTAACGCAAAAATATTTTCAACACTTATTTCTAAAATTCTTTGTTTGGCTTCTTTCGTGTTATAAGCAATGTGCGGCGTTATTATAACATTTTCCATATTTAATAATTTGCTTGCTACATAAAAATTTTTAAGGCAGTTATCTTTAGTGCAATTTATATCAATTTTGTTTTCGCCATGTTCATATATAACTTCTTCGCACTCCATAACATCTAATGCCGCAAATGAAACTTTTTTTGAAATTAAGGCTTCAAATAGTGCCGTTGTTTGAATAACTTCGCCACGAGCAGTATTTACAATAATAACGCCTTTTTTCATTTTCTTAAAACTGTTTGAATTAAATAAATGAAGCGTTTTATCGTTTAAGTTGCAATTAATGCTTATAACATCAGATAAATTTAAAAGTTCATCAAACGAAACTTTTTTAAACCTTTCATCTTCTTGAATGTCATAATAAATTACATTCATAGAAAACGCTTTTGCAATTTCCGCAACTCTTTTGCCAATTGCGCCAAGCCCCACTATTCCTATTGTTTTATTAAAAAGTTCCAACCCTAAATATTTTGAATCTTCAATTTCTTGTTTTTTAACATCATTAGCTGCAACAACAACTTTTCTGATTATAGTTAATAAAATTGCAAAAACATATTCTGCAATTGAAGAATCACCATAATGGGGTGCATTAAAAATATGAATGTTTTTTTCTTTGCAATAGGCTAAATCAACGTGGGAAAACCCAACGCTTCTTAAAACAATGAATTTTAAATTGGGGAATTTTTCTAATGCTTTTTTAGATAAATTTGAATCTATAAAACAAGAAATAACTTCTGCATCTTTTATGTTATCTTCAATTTCAACATTACCGTTTAAGCTGTATGTTAAAAAAATTTTTTCATAAGAATTATCTAATTTTTTTTCTAGATATTCTTTTTCGTATTCTTTTGTATCAAAAAAAATTATCTTCATAAATTAAAAATAACTTTAATTTATAAAAATATAATTCAACAGTTTGGCTAATTAAAAAAGGGGGATAATTCCCCCTTTAATTTTTTTATTCTGTGATTGCCCCTTTGTCTGCCCCTGAAACTGTTTTTGCATATTTTGTTAAAAAGCCTTTTTCAACTTCTTTTGTTTTAGGGGTGAAATTTTTCCTTCTTTCTTCTAATTCATTTTCAGAAACCAAAAGGTCAATTGTTCTTTTATTTATGTCTATTTTAATTTTATCGCCGTCTTTAATTAAGCCAATTATGCCACCGTCAACTGCTTCAGGCGAAATATGGCCAATGCATAAGCCCCTTGTGCCGCCGGAGAATCTGCCATCTGTTATAAGAGCGCATTTTTTGCCCAAACCTTTTCCAACTAAAAGTGAAGTTGGGGCAAGCATTTCCCTCATGCCGGGGCCGCCTTTCGGGCCTTCATATCTTATAACAACAACATCGCCTGCTTTTACTATATCATCTTCAATACCTTTCATAGCGTCTTCTTCTCTATCATAGCACCTTGCCGTTCCTTCAAATTCAAAGCATTCTTCAGCAACGCCTGAAATTTTAACAACAGCGCCCGATTCTGCTAAATTGCCATGCAAAATTGCAAGGCCGGGGTTTTTTGTAATCGGGTTATTAAATGGTTTTATGACATCATTATTAACCCAAGCGCCTTTTGCCCTGTCTTCAACGGTTTTGCCTTCAACATTTATTGTATTTTTAAGTTCATCTGTATTTCCCCAAATTGTTTTAAGTGCGCCAGATATTCCCCCTGCCATATCAAAATCTGTCATAGTTAATGTGGCAGATGGGTCAAGCTTAATTAATTGCGGAATTTTAAAGCTTAATTCTTCAAAATCATTCAATGTTAAATCAATTCCTGCCGTATTTGCAATTGCAAGAAGGTGAAGAATTGAATTTGTTGAGCCGCCCAAAGCTAAATCCATAACAATTGCATTTCTCATTGAATCTTTTGTAATTATATCTTTTGGGCAAACATTGTTTTTAACCAAATCTACCGCTAAAAAGCCTGAATCAAAAGCTATTCTTCTTTTTTTGCTTGAAACGGCAGATGCAGTTGCGCACCCTTCTATGCTAAGCCCCATAACTTCCGTTAAACAAGCTAAAGTGTTAGCTGTATATAACCCTTGGCAAGCAC
>DVKW01000078.1 GCA_018715855.1 Candidatus Galligastranaerophilus intestinigallinarum | reverse complement strand
AGGGATTCCGCCGTAGTTGGCATTGTAGGAAAATCCAAAAGTTTAGATTTTCCCACAATGCTTATCTTTTGGTCTTTGGTTCGGAATAGTGTAGTGCTGGCGGTCTATCTCTTGTTTTCGGTTGCTTGCTTCCTTACCGTACATGAGCATTTATTTAAGGCTTCACGCAAGTACAAACTGTAAGCCCTCAACCTATCAAACTTATCAAGGTTACTTAAATAATGTAATTGTTCCATTCTTTGGGGACATAAACATAAATGAAATCAGCCCTATTCTTATTAAAGAATTTATGAAATATATACAGGAAAAAGGCAGGGTAAATGCAACTGTAAATAAATACATTAAATTCATAAGTGCAATTTATAATTTTATGATTGATAGCGATATTGCTGTAAGAAACCCTCTTGCTCGTATAAAATCACTCAAAGAAGTTAAAAATAAGAAGATTCGAGCTTTATGTACAGAAGAAGTTCAAGCATTGCTTTCTAAAACTAAAAAGATTTATCCAGATTTTTATCCGCTTTTATTTACTGCTATATTCACTGGCATGAGACAGGGTGAATTAATGGCATTAACGTGGGATTCAATAAATTGGGTTACAAAGAAAATCACTATTGATAAAAACTACACTCATGGCAGACTTGGGACACCAAAGACAGGTAAAATAAGAGTAATTGATATGTCCGATGAATTGGCAAAAGTTTTAAGAGAATGGCGTATTGCTTGCCCTGTTAGTGAAAACAAATTAGTGTTTCCAAACAATGAGGGTAATTATCAGAGTGCAGAAAATATGATGAAACGCAGATTCATACCTGCCTTAAATAGAGCAGGAATTGAGCAGATAAGATTTCACGACCTAAGGCACACATACGCAAGTTTACTTCTTGTAAACGGTGCCCCGATGAAATATGTTCAACATCAGCTCGGGCATTCATCAATAACTATGACAATGGATTTATACACCCACTTATTACCGGAAGTTAATGACAAATGCGTAAACTTGTTGAATGGCATTGTAAATCAGACCATTGAACCAAAAGAAGCTCTAAGGTTTGGAACTTAGATTTTCCTTTTGTCAACTTCTAATTCTCCCGTTTCAGGATTGTATATTACAGGTTTATTTACTTCAACATTAGTATTACCGTTTTCATCTGTTTTAGTAGTAAAAATTGTTCCGTCTTCATATTCCATAATACACGATATATGATTTCTATCATCTTCAGGTTCTAGTTGTACAATTTCCATTGTACTTTTTCCATCGTTATTATAATGTATTTTAACCATTTTGTTATCAGTATCAGTGTATGTCATACATAATGGTTTAGCTGGTGGTTTAAATTTTAAAGTTACATTTTTATTATTCATCTCAAAATCCTTTATTATTACATATATATTCTATATCATAGTTTTGTATATACAAAAAAATAAACAAAAAATTAATGTTTAAATGCATTAAAAAATTAAAAATGCAACTTTTTTGCAACTTTTGCTCATTTTAGCATAAAAAAAGACTTTCAGAAATCTCTAAAAGCCTTTATTTTAAATGGTTGCGGGGGCAGGATTTGAACCTACGACCTTCGGGTTATGAGCCCGACGAGCTACCAGGCTGCTCCACCCCGCGTTATTATTCAATTTTTTATTGAGCAGGTATCTCATCGGGCTCGCCCGACTCGATAATTTTTACTTGGCTTCAACTGAAGCCAACGGGGCTGCTCCACCCCGCGATAAAAATTCACGCAGATGAATCAACATCTACACTTAGATTATTAAACGCTGAAAAATAAATTTCAACCTTTTTGGTGCGAAATTACTCCAAATGGTTTATAATAAGCAATAAGGGTGGTTGTTAAATTTATTTTTTAAAAAATGAACAATTTTTATTTTCAATCGTTATATTAAATAACAAAGGGTAAAATAAAAATGGAAACTAAATGCAGCAAATATCAAACACTATTTATTTTTAAAAGCGAAGAAGAACTGAAAAGCCACATAGAAACCTGCCCTGATTGCAAAAAAGAGCAAGAAGAAATGGACAAGGTTTCAGGCCTTTTAAAAGAAGTTCGCTTTGAGGTTTTAAAAAGAAAAACAAAGAAAAAAGCGGCAATCAAAATAGCATGCGCTTTTTTAACAGTTTTCTTGGCTTCAAGCGCACTTTTTCTTGTCGGCTATAATGTAAATTCCGACAACAATTTCTACGGGGAAGTTTTAAGCGCCTATGATTACGGCTTTCCTGTTGATTCATACGGTTTGATAACGGTGGAATAATGGATTTTAAAAATTTAATAGAAGAAAACAAACAAAATGTAAAAAATGTAATCAGAAAATTTATGGGCAGGGAAAATGAAGATTTAGAGCAAGAGGTCTATATCAGGGTTTTAACTGCAAAAAAATATGAAGAAAAGGGCAGTTTTAAATCTTGGATAAATTTAATTGCAGCAAACGTTTCAAGAGATTATCTGAAATCTGCCAAAAACAGGTATGAAACATATGTTGAAGATGAAGCAATTTTTGAAAACATCAAAGAAAGAAAAACGCCTGAAAATCTTCTTTTAAAAAAGGAAAGGCAAGAGAGAATAATAAAAGCAATTGAAGAATTAAAGCCAAAATTAAAAGAAGTTATAATGCTTTCTGAAATTGAAGGCTATAGCTATGAAGAATGTTCTTTAAAATT
>DVKW01000077.1 GCA_018715855.1 Candidatus Galligastranaerophilus intestinigallinarum | reverse complement strand
TAGCAGAAGTTTTAATAACTTTAGCTATTATTGGCGTTGTTGCAGCAGTTGCAATACCTTCCGTAATTGCTAACTCGCAACAACAAGAATTTAAAACAGGCCTAAAAAAGGCGGTTTCTGTTTTAAATAGTGCAATCACTATGAATATGGCAATTGATGGCGAAACCCCTTATGAAAATGCAGACCTTTTTAATTATCTTCAAAGACACATGAATGTTGTTAAACCAACAACTGCACAACTCCCTTGGTCATCATTGTATAAAAGAGCAGATGGAACAGTAACAGGCGGCGGAGCAAATTATGCCTTTTATACACTTGATGGAATGAGATTTGAATTCCAAGATGATGGCGACACACCCTTAAAGTTGCATGAAGGAAATGGCGCAACAGCATGTATTGCAGCAGTTAATGGAGCGCTGCAAAATCCCGATTTGAATAAGCCGGGTTCAGCGATTATTGATTGCAGAGGCCACTGCGGTTCATACGGGCTAAGCAATAATCCAAACGGCACAACAAGGCCACCATGTGCAATTTTAGTTGATGTTAATGGAGACAGAAAACCAAGCCCAAGCAATATAAACACAAAATATATTGCTGGGGATAATACACAAGTTACATACAAAGCAGTTTCACCCGGCTCAAAAATAATAGGTGACATTTTTACTGTTTTAATAACAGAAGATAGAGCCATTCCATATGGTGTAATTGCACAAAAAGCAATGTATGAAGCACAGAAACAGGGTTATTAATTTTTTAATAAATGTTGATTTTGCTTGTTGATGCAAAGTAAAAAATTTAATTATCTTTTCATTTTTGCCTTTCTTTTTAAAGAAAGGCTTTTTTTATTCTTAATTTGCAGGTTGCAAGTTTCTACTCCAACTCAACTGTTGGGCTAAAAGCCCAACCTACTTTTTTATGTTTCAAAACTATTTATTTATTTTGCTAAACGGCACGCAAAAACTTCGTTTTTGACTTTGCCTGCCCCAAAAAAACTTGACATTTAGTCAACTTTTTTTGGGCGACCCTGGAATTTTCGCTATCTTTTCATTTGCCCCTTTTTTTTAGGGGCTGTTTTTAAAATTTTGCATTAAAAAATGCAGGCTAAATTGCCTGCATTTTATATTTTGGGTTAAAATTAACCTTTAATTTGGTTCATAACTTCTTCTGCGAAGTTATCTTGTCTTTTTTCTAAGCCTTCGCCAAGAACGTATCTGTCGAATTTAACTATTGAAAGCTTGCCTTCAATTAATTGTTGAACTGTTTCATCGGGGTTTTTAACGAAAGGTTGTTCTAAAAGACATCTTGAAGCCATTAATTTGTTAATTCTGCCTTCAACAATTTTTTCTCTGATGTTTTCAGGTTTTTTAGCCAAATCTTCTTTGCCCATTTCAATTCTTTTTTCTTCAGCAATAACGCTTTCAGGAATTTCATTTCTTGAAACAAATTCAGGAGCAGAAGATGCTATATGTAAGCAAATATCTTTTGCGATTGTTTTTGTTTCATCTGTGCAATTATCGGATTTAACTTCCAACAAAACGCCGATTTTATTGTTGTGAACATAAGTTGCAACACAAGCATTGTCATCGTATCTAACAAATCTTCTGATTGTAATTTTTTCGCCGATTTTTGCAATTTGAGCTTTAATGTAATCTTCAACAAGTGTGCCGTCTGCCATAGCTGTTTTATTTAAAGTGTCAACATCTATCGGGTTCTTTTCAACAATAACTTTTGCAATGTTGTTTGCAACTTCTTTGAAACCTTCATTTTTTGCAACGAAGTCTGTTTCGCAGTTAATTTCAACCATAGCGCCAACTTTATCTTGAATAAATGTTGAAACAACGCCTTCTGCAGCAATTCTGCCCATTTTTTTATCGGCTGAAGCAATGCCTTTTTGTCTTAAAATTTCGCTTGCTTTTTCCATATCGCCGTTTGCTTCAACAAGTGCTTTTTTAGCATCCATCATGCCGGCGCCTGTTTTATCTCTCAGTTCTTTCACCATTGAGGCTTTGATTTCCATAATTCACTCCTTTATTAAAAAAGGGGCAAGGCTTTTCTTGCCCCTAAAACTTGTAACTTATACGGTTGCTTCTTCAGCTTTTGTTTCTTCAACACCGGCATCTTTTGCTTCAATTTTTTCAATTTTGCCTGATGTTGCTTTGTTTTGCCTTAATTCTTTACCTTCTAAAACTGCATCTGCAATTTTTGAGGCAACTAATTTAATACTTCTGATTGCATCGTCGTTGCCGGGGATAAGGTAATCAATACCATCGGGGTCTGCGTTTGTATCTGCCAAGCAAATAACGGGAATGTTTAATTTATTTGCTTCTTTAATTGCAATAAGTTCTTTACCTTGGTCAACAACAAAGATGATATCGGGCATACCTTTCATTTCTTTAATGCCGCCTAAAGTTTTTGATAATTTTGCAAGTTGTCTGTTTAATTGGGCAACTTCTTTTTTCGGCAATTTTTGAGCAGCGCCTGATTCAATAAAGCTTTCGAGTTCTCTTAATTTGTTAACTCTTGCTCTGATTGTTTCAAAGTTTGTCATCATACCGCCGAGCCATCTTCTGTTAACATAATAAGCTCCGGCTCTTAATGCTTCCTGCGCCACAACGTCGGTTGCCTGTTTTTTTGTACCCACAAAAAGAACGTTTCTTCCTTTTGCCGCGTATTCTCTTACGATATTATATGCTTCTTCCAATTTTTCGGCTGTTTTTCTTAAATCGAGAATGTAAATACCGTTTTTAGCCCCGAAAATATAGGGTTTCATTTTGGGGTTCCATTTTTGCGTCTGATGTCCGAAATGCACGCCTGCATCTAATAATTCAACTAAATCAACTGCCATAGTTTTTTCCTTTCACTTAGTAACACGGAGGATTTTGAATTTCTGCCCCTATGGACTTAAAGGCTGGTTTATACCATACGAATTATTCAAATCCTAAGAAAAAAGCTACAATAAACAAATACTAAAATCAAGCGGTTTTCCTTAGATTGAGGCTTCGGTTAAGTTTTGTAACTTTTATTCAAGTTTTTCAAAACGGAGCCGAATATAAGAATATATACTTTATATATAATTTCCCCGATATTTTTCCGTATTACCCGTGAAGGATAGAATTAAAACGTGCGCACAATGCCATAAATAAGCACAATCGGATTTGAAATTTCGTAAATTTGAAATAATTGCACTTCAAAATGAAGTGCAATTTTGTTTGATTATTTTTTTTAGGTTAAAATGTTTCAGTATATTTATAAGGAGCAAAAAAAATTGAGTAAAGAAAAAACTCAAACAAAAAAAATTACGGTTGCGTTTCCTCATATGGGAACAATTTCAATAGCCTGGGCGGCGGCGCTCAGAAAAATGGGAGTCGAACCCTTTGTGCCCCCTTATACGAGCAAAAAAACCCTGTCTTTGGGGACAAAAAATTCACCCGAAGCTATTTGCCTTCCTTATAAATTAATTTTGGGAAATTTTATCGAAGCAATCGAAGGCGGCGTTGATTACGTCGCGATGATAACATCTCCCGGTATATGCCGTCTGGGCGAATACGGAAAAAATATTAAAAACGTTTTAAAAGATTTAGGGTATGACGCCAATTACATAGAATTAAATTTGTATAACGGCTTTCAGGGTATGTGGGATTTTTTATCCCGCCTTACGGGAAACGGCAACCCGATTACCATTATAAGGGCAATTAACATTGCGATAAGAAAAGTTTTTGCAATTGATGAGATTGAAAATTTTTATTCATACCACAGAGCAAGAGAAATCAATTTCGGCGACAGCGAAAAAGCCTATAAAAAAGCTTTAAAATTAATAGATAATGCGCTTACGACAAAAGAATTAAAAAAAGCGCTCAAAGAGGGCTTAAAAGAAATTGCACAGGTTAAAATCGACCCTGACAGAGATGTATTGCATGTAGATTTAACGGGGGAAATTTTCCTTGTATTGGATCAATTTGCAAACCAGAATATTGAAAAAGAACTCGGAAGAATGGGAGTTCAAACAAGAAGAAGCCTTACGGTTTCGGGGTTTTTAAAAGATGCGATTATCCCCAAAATGTGCAAAAAAGGAGAAACACACTTAGAACGTGCTTTTAGAATGGCAAAACCTTATTTAATGAGAGATATAGGGGGAGATGCGCTTGAATGTATATCGGATGTTATGTATGCAAAAGAAAAAGGAACGGACGGATTAATCCACGTTTCGCCTTTTACCTGCATGCCGGAAATTATGTCGCAGAATATTTTCCCCAAGATGAGAGAAGATATAGATATTCCGATATTATCTTTAATTATGGACGAACAAACGGGTAAAGCCGGATATTTGACAAGATTGGAAGCGTTTGTCGATTTGATGAGAAGAAAAAAGATGAAAAATAAAATTGCTCTCAAAACAAAAGAAAATATAAAGCCCGATGAGGCAATTGTTAAATAAGGGCACTTAAGGTTATAATAGCCCGTATGGAAACGCTTTTAAAAATAAATAATCTTAATTTGGAGTTTGAGATAAACGATAAATTTTATCGTGCAATTAAAGACCTTTCGTTTGAATTAAAAAAGGGAACAATCCACGCAGTTATCGGAGAATCGGGCTCGGGCAAAACAATGTCGGTTATGAGTATAATTAAGCTTCTGCCAAAAAACGCCAAAATAACATCGGGAGAAATTTTGTTTGAAGGAAAAAACCTTCTTGAATTAAAAGAAAAAGAAATGAACAAAATAAGAGGCAGAAAAATTGCGCTCATTCCGCAAGACCCGATGACAAGCCTTGATCCTTTATATAATATAGAAAGTCAGATGATTGAGGCGATAATAACGCACAAAAAATGCACGAAAAAAGAAGCTCTGGATATTGCCGTTAAACATTTAAAAGCGGTTAATGTATATGAGCCGGAGAAAAAAATTAAAACTTATCCTTTTGAATTATCGGGAGGATTAAAGCAGAGGGTAATTATCGCAACCGCACTTGCGCTTGACCCTGATATCATCATAGCGGATGAACCCACAACGGCATTAGACGTTACGGTTCAGGCGCAAATTTTAGAGATTTTAAAAAAAATAAAAGAAGAAGGCAAATCAATTATTTTAATTTCCCATGATTTAGGCGTTGTGAATTCTTATGCGGATTATATTTCAATAATGTATTCTGGAAGAATTGTTGAATCGGCACCCGCGGACATTTTATTTAAAAACCCCAAACATCCGTACACAAAAGCTTTAATCGAAGCGCTTCCCTATAACAAAAATAAAAGGCTGAAAAACATAAAAGGTTCTCCTTCTCCGATAACGGAAATTATCTCGGGGTGCGAATTTCATACAAGGTGCGATTTTAAAGAAGCAATTTGCGAAAGCAAAATTTTCAAACTTTGTCAACAGGAAGATTTATCTAACGTTGCATGCAGATTATACGATTGCTGAAATGCAGACGGTTTCTGAAAGATAAATATAAAAAGTATTTTGTCAATAGCAAAAAATAAATTTTACAATAGAAAATATTTTGAGATTTTTACCCCCGTTGCATGATATAACTAAAACATCGGAATTATTCTTAAAGGGGAAGTTAATAAAATGACAGAATATTTAAGCAAAGAAGAAATCAAACACTGGAGAAGCTCATTGGAGAGAATCACTCTTGAAGAATATGCAAGAAGGTTAGGTAAATCCGTTAAAGGCGAGAAACAAACAAACGATATTGTTGATTTGGTGTTGAATAATTCAAGTTCAAAATATATTACGGACGCAAAAGAAACAAAACCCGCAAAAGAAGCGGTAATAGAAGTTGCAAGAAAATCGGTCGAAATGGAACAGAATAAAATGTATAAAGAAGTTTCGACAAAAGATAAAACCAGAAGATTAAACTTCAATAAACCTTTAACCGAAAGAGAACAAAAAGTTTTGGATTATTTTATTCAAAATATTGATGTTATTGTTTATGCAAAAGATTTGGCAAAAGTTTTAAATCTTCCTACAGATTATGTTTATAAATATATTAAAAATTTAAGAGCAAAAATTTCTGAGGATGTTCTTCAAAATGCGGTTAAAGGCGGATACAAATTAAGCATTTAACATTTTTGCAACGAATTTAACGGCGGAATATAATTTAGTTTATGACAAACTTAATTAGTTCCGCCTATTTTACGGAAAATACAAACCAAAATTCAAACGATATTAACTTTGAATGTTTTTCAAAGTTAAAAAATATCGCAAACGTTTGTTTTTGCGCTCTTTTTTATAAAGGTGCGAAAAAATACGAGCCGAATTATAAAATTTCTTTTTTAAAAGAATTTAAC
>DVKW01000076.1 GCA_018715855.1 Candidatus Galligastranaerophilus intestinigallinarum | reverse complement strand
GCAATGCGGATTTTCTTTTTGTAAAAAGGTTAGATGCTACAATCAGAAGCAATGCCGGCTTATCAAACGACGGCAAATTCCAAGTTGAAAGATATGTTAGGTTGCAATCCGGTAAAGTTGCAAAAGTATTCTTAAAAGACGGCAAAATTTTAGATGACGTTAAAATTCAAAACCCGCAAAAAGCGGTTACCGTTCAAGGCGAAATTACCCCGGGGGAACCCATTGATCTTAAGCTTCAAATGGACAATTTAAACTTAAATTTTGCAACCTTGAACAATATTCAAAAGGTTGAAGTTAAAGTTTCAAATGCTCAAACAAGAGAAACTGAAAACGTTACGTTTAATAGAACAGGCGACATTTTAACGGCGCAAGTTCCAACAATTAAAGCTGTTGAAACTATTCACTATGATGTAATTTTCTTGCTTGTATTATTTGTTTTAACAATGGTTTTAATGCAAAAAGTTATGATGGCGCAAACAAAAACCCAAAACCAAGACCCTCAACAAGCAGCCATTCAAAAATCCATGACAACTGTCATGCCCGTAATGATAACAGTTACATTCCTTTTTGTTCCAATTCCTGCAGGCGTGTTATTATATCTTGTTACATCAAACATCTTCCAAATTGTTCAAACTGTTATAATCAACAAACAACTTGAAAAAGAAGACGAAAATAAAAAAGCAAATTCAGCGAAAGAAGCTGTAATTGACGCAAAAGTCATAGAAAGTAAATAGGTTGAATTATGGTAAAAGTATATGAAGGCAAATTAACTGCAAAACCAACAGATAAATTTTGCATAGTGATTTCAAGATTTAATGATTTTATAGGCTCAAAACTTCTTCAAGGTGCAATGGATGCTTTTATTCGCCATGGGGTAAGCGAAGAAAACATTGATATTGTTTGGGTGCCGGGTGCCTTTGAAATTCCTTTAATGTGCAAAAAAATGGCAAAAAAAGGATATGGTGCAATAGTTGCTCTGGGCGCTATTATAAAAGGTTCAACACCGCATTTTGATTTTGTTGCAAATGAACTTTCAAAAGGTATTGCTTCAGTTTCATTATCAGAAGAAATTCCTGTTATATTTGGTGTTTTAACAACAGATAATATTGAACAGGCAATTGAACGTGCAGGCACAAAGGCAGGCAATAAAGGTTTTGACGCTGCAAAAGCAGCTATTGAAGTTGTTAATTTAATTAATGTAATATAAGTTAATTTTACCCACCCAATTTATTTGACATAATAGGGTGGGTAATTTTAAACTTATTATATACCTTTGGGAGTTTAGTGTAATGGTAATTGAAATATATCAATATTGGGCATTATCAGGGTTTGTTTTTCTTTTTATAGAGCTTCTGACTTTAAGAACCCTGCCGCTAGTTTTAGCTGGCGCTTCTTTGTTTGCCTCTGTTATTGCATTTAAACTTCCCGATGAAATTTTTGTTCAAGTTTTTGGGTTCTTGTTTTTTGTTCCCATAATATATTTTGCAGTTAAACCCTATATTAAAAATAAATTTAAGAATAAAAAAACAAAGGGGGCAGATAATGAACTCAAATAAAAGGCTTTTAATAGCAGATGATGATGACCAAATTAGAGATTTACTTGTTTTTGACATTCAATCATCAGGGTATATTGTAGATTCTGCACAAGATGGTGAAATTGCCCTTAAAAAAGCGCTTGAAAATAATTATGACCTTATTATTTTGGATGTTATGATGCCCAAAATGACAGGCTATGAAGTTTGCAAAAATATAAGGCTTGTTAAACCCGATGTGCCCATTTTAATGTTGACTGCCAAAGGTTCAATTAAAGATAAAACGGAAGGTTTTGATGTCGGTGCGGATGATTACCTTGTTAAACCCTTTGAAATTCAGGAAGTATTGCTTAGAATAAGAGCTTTGCTTAGAAGAAATGACACAAAAGTTGAACAAAAAACAGAAAAAGAAATTTTAAGAGCAGGCGACATTGAGATTTTAGCCGATTCTCTGGAAGCCATTGTTGCAGGTAAAAAAGTTAAATTAACACCAACAGAGTTTGAAATTTTATATTGTCTTATGCAGCATTTGAATAAACCCGTTTCTTTGGCAGTTTTATTAGATGAAGTTTGGGGCTATGGTTCTGATGAAGATGTTCGCATGGTAAGAGTTCATGTGGGCGGTTTAAGGCAAAAAATTGAAGAAGATTCAAGAAACCCAAAATATTTGCACACGGTTACAAACGTTGGCTATAAATTAACGCCGTTTGGGGGTTTAGAAGAAAATTGAAAAGGCTTAGAATTGTTCAGCAAATTTTAATTGTAATTTTATTTGCGGTTGTTGTTCCGTTTGTTACAATAGGCCTTATCATTTCAAATGTTTCACAGCAATCTGTTCGCCGTGAATTAAACTATGGTGTAACACAAATTTCAAGCTATATAGCAGATACAATTTCAAGCTTCATTAAAGCTTCTGATAATGAATTTGGCTACATTGCAGCTGCTGTTCATGAAATTCCATCAAGAACTTTAACAAAAAAATATTTGAATGAAATTGAAAAAAAATCGGATAAATATAAAAATTTAAAAATTGTAAGACTTGATAATTTTGTCTCAAATAAATATGAATTTAACCCGGATACCAAGGCTGTTTCACTATTTGCAAATATTGAAGGCAGCCGCTATTTATCAGGCGAACTTTCATTTAAGGGTTTAGAAAAATTAATTGGCGAAAGAGCAAATAATATGCTCCAAACTATTTTTATCTTTGATGATGCAATGGCGCTTGTAGCTGCAAACAGTCAAGATAAAAAAGCGCTTGAAGAAGTTATGAGAGCGTTGCCTAAAAACAGAAAACAAGATGAAGGGGTTTTATTTTCTAAAATTAAAAACCAGCCTTTAGCATATTTTCAAATGCAAGAACCAAATTGGGTTGTTGTTGTTATGACAAACCCATCCGTTACAAAAAATACAATAGATAAAGCAAGAGAAAAAATCGTTTTAAGCCTTTTAATTGCTGCTTTTTGTATATTTTTAACTGTCGGCCTTTATACATATTACCTTTATATTAATATAAGGCAACTTTTTAAGGGAATTATTGCTATTTCAAAAGGAAGTTATGACAGAAAAATTCGCCTTTTAAAAAGCATTTTTACCCCCCATGAAATTGTTTTTTTGGAAAAAGAATTTAACTATATGACCCAAAAAGTTTCTCAAACTTATTCTGAAATTTCAGAAAAAAACCTTGAATTAAAAAGGTTAAATGAATATAGAGATTCTTTAGTAAGTGCCATTTCCCATGAATTCAGAACCCCCCTAACAAGTATCATTGGCTATTCAAGCCGCCTTATGAGGCAAGATATTGTAATTGATGAAGATATGAAAATGAAATCTTTGCATATTATAAAACAACAAGCTCAAAGGTTATCAAGAATGGTGGATGACCTTTTAACCATTCCCGATATTGAAAGTTTTCACCTTTCAATTAACCCCCAATTAATAGATTTGCCAAAGGTTGTGGAACTTTGCGTAGAATATTCAAATACAAAAAATGTTAAATTTGAAATTGAACAAGATG
>DVKW01000075.1 GCA_018715855.1 Candidatus Galligastranaerophilus intestinigallinarum | reverse complement strand
CACACTAAAATTTCTCAATTAAACGGCAGAATTGATGTTTACAGCGAAGAAAACAAAGGCACCGTTGTTACAATGGAACTTCCAACCACAATGGCAACAATGAAAGCCTTTATTATTATGGAAAATAACCAACTTTTTGCAGTTCCTGCAGGAAGCATTCAAACTGTTTTAAGAATAGGCAGAGATGAAATTAAAAACAGAGATAACAGGTTTTATTTCATCTACAACGGCGAAGCAATTCCGATTTGCAGCTTATCTTCTATTTTTGGCAATAAAAAAGATGAAAAAGAAAAAGAAGATAAATATACAATTATGGTCTTAAAATCTGAAAACATCACAACAGGCATTATTATTCAAAAACTTATCGGTGATGAAGAAATTCTTCATAAAAAACTCCCTGAACCTATGCTCAGAGTGAAAAATATTTCAGGCATTACAACTCTTGCAAACGGTGAAATGTGCCTTTTATTGAATGTTGGCGACATTTTAAATTCAAATTCAATCAGCCCGAAAGATTTTGTTTCAACAAAATCTCTAACTTTAAACGATAATTCAAAATATAAAATTCTTGTTGTGGATGATTCTATTACAACAAGAAGATTATTAAACAACGTTCTTGTTTCAAACGGCTATACCACAGAATCCGAATCAAGCGCAAAAGACGCCCTAAGAACACTTGATAACACAGAATTTGACCTTATTATTTCAGACTATGAAATGCCCGATATGAGCGGGTTGGAATTTGTTCAAATTTTAAGAAACAGAGAAAAAACCAAAAATATTCCTGTTATTGTGTTCACCTCTATTGAAAAACCGGGGCTTAAAGAAGCATTTATGAAAGAAGGGGTGGCTGAATTTATGAAGAAAGAATATTTTGAGCAAAACACCTTCATAAAAACAATTAATAAATACCTTAAATTTTCAATTGAAAAAAAGGGTGAATAAAATTGAATACGGATGAAATTTTAGAACAATATTCAAAAGATTTTGACCACAACAAAAATGTTGAAAAATATTCTATAATGCTGTTTGAAAAATTAAAAAATATCTTCCCCGAAATTAAAAAATACGATAACGAATTTGACCTTGAACTTTTAAAAAAAGGGGCTTTGCTTCATGATATAGGAATTTATTTTGAAAAAATTTACAATAAAGACCACAACAAAGCGGGCGCAAAGTTTATTTTAGAAAATAAACCCGATGATATTAAAGAAGAAGATTTAATTTTTTTATGCTGCCTTATAAGATACCACAGAAAAAGCCTTCCAAACCCATATAAACACAACCTTTATTCAAAACTTTGCGAATCTGACAAAACAAAATTAAATTATCTGGGCTCAATTATAAAACTTGCAGATGGGCTTGATTTCGGGCATTTGGGGCTAATTTCAAATTTAGATTTTGAATATAATAAAAAACTTAACGTTTTGACTTTGTTTTTGTCAGGAAATATAATGTTAAATGCTTCAATTATAAAGGCAATTAAAAAAAAGAAAGATTTTTTTGAATTTGCATATAAGGTAAAATTAAAAATCAAGGGGAATTTATAGGTTGAATAAAAAGTTTTTAATTTTTTGTTTAATGCTTTTTGTGCTTCCTTCGTTTGCAGATACAATGAAGGGCGGGGTTTCTTATGATTACGATAATTCAATTAATGTTGAAGAAATTCAAAATAAACTTCCCAAAATAGAAAAAGATTTTATTGACCTTAACTATTCAATAGATTTTAAACCTTTAAATATGCTATCAGAAGATGAAATGGTTATTAAAAAGAAACCTGTTTCTCCAATAATTAAAAACGGTTCAAAATATCTTCCGGATAACTATGAAATTTCATTATCAACAGGCAAAGCACAAGGAAATTACAAAACAAGCAAAAACCTTGAAATTATGCTGAATAAAAACCCAAATAACGTTGAACTTTTATATGCCTATGCAATTCAATTAAAAAATGAAAAACAATTTGAAGACGCCCTTTCAATTGTAAATAAGGCGCTTGAATTTAACCCCGATTTTGCGCTTGCCCATTTTTTAAAAGGGGATATTTTAAGGAATATGGAAAAATATAAAGAAGCGGTGGATGAATATCTTTATACAACACAAATTAACCCCTATTGTGCAGATGCCTATTTTAACATTGCAAAAATTTTGGAATTGTTGGATGACAGGGAACTTGCGCTTGATTACTATAAAACAGCCTATCAAGTAAACCCGAATGATACCGAAATTAGGGATATAATTTTAGAGCGCTACATTGAACTGTAGTGTTCAATTAAGCTTTTTAATTTTTGAATAAATTGCCTTTTTTCTCTTTCAGGCGTTAAAATTTCAGCTTTTGTTCCGTATTTTAAAAGGCGGGAAAAAATTTCTTCTTTTTCTTCATAAGTATTTGTGATTATTGCTTCATTATTTATATAATTTGCAATTTCACCCCTTTTTAAAATGTAGTTTTTAATCAAATTTTCTTTAATTTTAAAATTTACCCCTTCTTTAATTTTAAATTTTAAATTTTTTGTTTTGTCGGGCTTAATGTTTTCGAGGTTGTTTATTTTAATATGGCGGCTGTTTTTTAAATTTTTATCTTTGGCAAACAAAAAAACACCGTTTTTGGCAAATTTTATTTCTTTTATTGTTAATTTCAGTTTTTTGCCTTTATATTTTGCGTTTATTTCAGTTTTGTTTTTTTTAATTAAATTATTTATTAATTCAAGGTTTTTCTTTGCACTTTGTGATAATTGAAGGGTTTTTTCAATTG
>DVKW01000074.1 GCA_018715855.1 Candidatus Galligastranaerophilus intestinigallinarum | reverse complement strand
TCTCTTCTTCAACATTTTCTTCAATTGAAGTTTCTTCTTCAATATCATCTTTTAATTCAGATGCTTCAACAAGCTCATCTTCAATCGTCGCATCTTTTTTAATGTTAATCGTTGAAGAGGTTGAAGAATTGGGCGCTGTTTCTTCACTTTTTTTATCAACGGAATCAACGCCTGTGGCTTCTCTTAGCAGACGATTATAAATTAATAAATCAGAATCAGAACCGGTCATAAAAAATCCTTTATAGCATAGCGTATATATGTATAAAGTATATATATAGGCAAAAATTTCAATTTTTTGAAAAATTGTAAAATATTGTTACAAAAAAAAGCGGCCCTTTTAAGACCGCTTTTTTATTTGTGTTTAAGCCTTATTTGTTCATTGCTTTTTCAACAGCAACTGCGACTGCAACGGTTGCACCAACCATGGGGTTATTTCCCATGCCGATAACGCCCATCATTTCAACGTGAGCAGGAACTGATGATGAACCTGCAAATTGAGCATCACCGTGCATTCTGCCCATAGTATCCGTCATGCCGTAGCTTGCCGGGCCTGCTGCAACGTTATCAGGGTGAAGAGTTCTTCCTGTGCCGCCGCCTGATGCAACTGAGAAATATTTTTTGTTGTTTTCAAAGCACCATTTTTTGTATGTGCCTGCAACAGGGTGTTGGAACCTTGTCGGGTTGGTTGAGTTACCTGTAATAGAAACGTCAACGCCTTCTTTTCTCATAATTGCAACGCCTTCAGAAACATCATCAGCGCCGTAGCATTTAACTTTTGCTCTTTCACCGTCTGAAAATGCGGTTTCTTTAACAACTTTTAATTCGCCTGTTTTGTAATCATATTCTGTTTCAACATGAGTAAAACCGTTGATTCTTGAAATGATATAAGCGGCGTCTTTGCCAAGGCCGTTTAAGATAACTCTTAAAGGTTCTTTTCTAACTTTATTTGCGTTTCTTGCAATACCGATTGCACCTTCTGCAGCTGCAAAAGATTCATGGCCTGCTAAGAAGCAGAAGCATTTTGTTTCTTCTCTTAAAAGCATAGCGCCCAAGTTACCGTGGCCTAAGCCAACTTTTCTTGTGTCGCCTACAGACCCCGGCACTGCAAAAGCTTGCAAGCCTTCGCCAATTGCTTCCGCTGCATCTGCTGCATTTTTAATGCCTTTTTTAATTGCAATAGCGCAACCTAATGTATATGCCCAAGAAGCGTTATCAAAAGCGATTGGCTGAATGCCTTTAACGATTTCATCTACATTTATACCTTTTGACAAACATAATTCATTAGCTTCATCTAACGAACTAAAACCGTATTTTTCAAGAACGGGAGCCAATGATTTTTCACGTCTGTCTTGTCCTTCAAATTTTGCCATTTTTATTTCCTTTACGATTAAACTTTAAACTAAACTAATAAACTATTCTTTTCTAGGGTCGATTGTTTTAACGGCTTCGTTAAATCTGCCGTATGTACCTATATTTTTTTCAAATGCTTCTTTGTAATCAACGCCTTTTTTAATTGCATCCATTACTTTTCCTAAGTTAACGAATTTATAACCAATGATTTCATCGTTTTTATCAAGGCCGAGTTCTAAAATGTAGCCTTCTGTTAACGAAAGGTATCTTGGGCCTTTTTGTTTTGTTGAATGGATTGTACCAACCATTGAGCATAAACCTTTGCCTAAGTCTTCTAAGCCTGCGCCGACAGGAAGACCGCCTTCAGAGAATGCAGTTTGTGTTCTGCCGTAAACAATTTGTAAGAATAATTCTCTCATAGCAACGTTAATAGCATCGCAAACAAGGTCTGTATTTAGGGCTTCAAGAATTGTTTTGCCGGGGAGAATTTCACCTGCCATAGCAGCAGAATGAGTCATGCCGGAGCAGCCGATTGTTTCAACCAAAGCTTCTTGAATAATGCCGTTTTTAACGTTTAAGGTTAATTTGCAGGTGCCTTGTTGAGGTGCGCAGCAGCCGCAACCGTGGGTTAAGCCTGAAATATCTTTAATTTCTTTTGCTTTTGTCCAAGCTCCTTCTTGAGGAATAGGTGCAGGTTCGCCTTTAACTCCTCTTTTGATAGGACACATTTGTTCAACTTCATGAGTGATTTGTATCGAATCCATTTCTTACTCCTTTTTGTGATATCAAATTACAATAAATAATTTATCGTAAACAAAAAAGAATGTAAAATGTATCTATTTTAATTTTC
Source organism: Candidatus Galligastranaerophilus intestinigallinarum (assembly GCA_018715855.1). Lineage (GTDB taxonomy): Bacteria > Cyanobacteriota > Vampirovibrionia > Gastranaerophilales > Gastranaerophilaceae > Galligastranaerophilus_A > Galligastranaerophilus_A intestinigallinarum. Next base: position 11,014 of record DVKW01000074.1, on the reverse strand, counting down.
CCAATGAAAGCCTTGACATTTCAGAGGCCGAATAAGAGGAGCGAATATTATTAATTTTTTCTATGGCTGCTTTTTTGGTTAAATCTTTTTGAAGATGAACGGCTTGCACAAGCGCCTTTGTAATTCCTTTCGGCATATTATAAGTTTTATGTAAAAATAATTTGCCGGTGTTTGAATTTGCAAGAAGAATATCGCAGGGGAAATTATCCTCGTCAAAAGAAAAAAGGCTTTTTGTATTTTTTGTAAAAACAAGCGGTATATCAATCCATTTTAAATCTGCAAATTTTAAAAGAAGAAATGTTATTTCGTTTTTGAAATAAAGCTGGAAAAATGGCGATGTTGAAAAATTATTTATAATAACTTCATCAGGGTTTTTCCACAAAAATTTTAAAGTAAGCCCCTTTGGCGACAAATGCGCTAAAATGGCTTCTCTGTTTGAAATAAATTCTTCGTAATATTGGTTTGGCTCGTAGTTTTTATTTAACATTTTTTAAAATTTGCTAAAGTTTTTATGTTATTTTTCCGAATTTAAAAATATAGTTGTAAGGATTATTATGTTAGATTTTATTTTCAGTTTTATATTTAAAAAATCAGTTTACTGTCTTATTAGAATATCCGACAGATAACATTATTTCATTTTGATTACCTTTTATCAATAACCTTGATAACATGCCAGCCGAATTCCGTTTGCACGGGGTCTGACATTTCACCAATCGGCGTTTCAAAGGCTGCTTTTTCAAATTCAGGCACCATTTGGCCTCTTTGAAACCACCCTAAATCTCCGCCGACTTTTCCTGACGGGCAATTTGAAAACTGCCTTGCCAATTGTTTAAAGCTCTCGCCGTTATTAACTCTCATGATAACAGCTTTTGCTTGGTTTTTGGTTCTTGTTAAAATGTGCAGTGCGTGAACTTCCGTGTATTTATCTGCATTCGGGTCTATATTTTGTTTTGAATAAGCACAAAGGGGCAACAGAAAAAGCCCTAAGATAAGAATTAATGCCGTTAATAATTTTTTCATAAATAAATCTCCTGTGTTTTCATTCTATAGTAAAAATTTTCAATTGAAAACGCCCGATTTTATATTAAAATTTTGACTATGCAAAATAAAAAAACAATTTTAGATATTTTGGGGCCTGTTATGGTTGGGCCTTCAAGTTCACACACGGCAGGTGCATGCCGCTTGGGGCTTATTGCGGGTAAAATTTTTGGTTCTGTCCCAAATAAGGTTGTTTTTAATTTGTATAATTCTTTTGTTAAAACAGGGCAGGGCCATGGAACACAAATGGCTCTTTTAGCGGGAATTTTGGGCTTTGATGTAGATTCCGTTGAAATTAAAAATTCTTTTGAAATTGCAAAATGCAGAAATATTCAATTTGAATTTAACAATTTTGAAGATTACAACAGACACCCAAATTCTGTTGATTTTATTATGCAAAATAATGAAGGCGAAACAATAACCGTTAAGGGGTGTTCAATTGGCGCAGGTGAAATTTTAATTGAAGAAATAAACGGGTTTAGTTTTAATTTTAAGGGCGATTACAATACTTTGCTTTTAATGTATAAGGATGCGCCGGGGATGATATATAGGGTTGCAAATTTAATTCAAGCTCAAAATATAAATATAGCCTCTATGAACTGCGACAGAAAGGCAAAAGGCATGGGTGCTTCCATGGGAATTTGCCTTGATTCAAAGCTTCCTTATTCTTTATTTGAAAAAATTAAGGCAATTGGCGGCATTTATTTAATAAGATATATTGAAAGGCTTAAATTTTAATGTTAAGTACGTTTGAAGAATTTAAAAACAAATTTCAAGAATTTATTGACCCTGAAATTATTCTTAAAGAACAGGCTTTTTTGTGCGATATCAAACAAGATGAATTGAAAAATAAAATTTTTGATATTTTTTCTTCTATGAAAACAGCAATTAAAAACGGCTTAAATTCAAACGAGCTTTCAAAAAGCGGTTTGTCGGGGGATAATACTTCTAAATTAATCAATAACGGCAATTTAGGCCTTATTTCAAATTTTTCAAAAAAAGCTATTTTATATTCTTTTGCAACAATTGAAGAAAACGCAAGAATGGGTAAAATTGCAGCTTGCCCCACGGCGGGTTCATCAGGCATTGTGCCCGGGGTTTTGGTTGCTTATATGGAAGAATTTAATAAAACCGATAATGAAATTGTTAATGCTCTTATTGTTGCAGGTGAAATAGGAAGAATTGTATCCGATAAAGTACCCCCCGCAGGTGCATCTGCAGGTTGCCAAGCTGAATGCGGGCTTGCATCTTCAATGGCTTCCGCTGCACTAACTTTTTTATCGGGCGGAAATACGGATATGGTTTTAAACAGCGTGGCGCTTGCTCTTAAAAACATTTTGGGTTTAACTTGCGACCCTGTTTTAGGGCTTGTTGAAGTTCCTTGTGTTAAAAGAAACCCGTTTTTGGCTCAGCATGCAATAACTGCAAGCTATCTTGCGCTATCGGGCATAAAATCAAAAATTCCGCTTGATGAAGTTGTTGATGCAATGAAAGAAACAGGGCTTTTAATGTCGCCCAAATTAAAGGAAAGTTCGGAAGCAGGCCTTGCTGTTGTTAAAAGTGCTCTTTCATTTAAAAAAGATAATATCATATCTTAATATTTCTTAATATTGCTCTTATTTTTTTAAAGTTGGTTTAAAAAATTGTCGATAAAGATTTTATAAAAGGGTTGACAACCCTTAGTTTCTCATTAAAAAAAACTAAGAAAGGTTTATAAATGTCTATTAACGCTATATCATCCGCAATGAGTGCAAGCGTTTATTTACGAGATGTAAATAAACTGACGGATGATATTATCGAAAAATTGAATAACCTTGGCATAGACCCAAACAGTGTTTCGTCCGCAAGTGAAGCAAACGCTGCGATTAAAAAAGCTGAAGAATCAAATCAATCTGATGCTGATTCAACCGATAAAAATAACGGCGAAAACCAAGATTTGAGAGATAAAGCCGAAGATTTGGCCGATAAAATAGGCGTTAAGGTTTCTGAAAACGATACAATAGATGACATTATAGATAACATTTCAGATGTTATTGATAAAATGCTTGCATATGCAATAGATAGAAACGATAAATCTTTATACGATAAATATTCCGATTACAAAAGCGATTTGAATGATATTGAAGCTGATAATAACGGCGGCGGGTATTCAGGCATCAGAGTATTTTCATTTATGGAAATGATTGCAGAACAAAATAAATATGCCCACGGCATAAAACAATAAATCAGCCGACAGAATAAAATTTTATACGGTTTTTGTTTCTCTCTCGATTATGATATAATCAATATCCATATCGGGGGAGTTTGGTTATGAATAAAAATATTTTGAAAAAAACCTTAATTATTCTTGGCGGAATTTTTGCATTTATATACATTTTATTTTTAATTTTGCCCGTTTTGTTAATCCCTGTTCTTGACTTATTATCTCAAAAAACTTCGGATGAAATTTTTAAAACAACGGGTTTTAAAGCAGAATTTGTTAAGTTTAGAGTTGTAACAACACCAAAATTAACTTTTGGCGTTAAATTAGAAAATGCAAAAATTTATGAGCCGACAGGAGATTTATTTTTAAATGCTTCTAATTTACAGGTTAAGGCTTCTTTAATTCCTCTGCTTGCAAAAAAAATCGAGCTTGATTTAATTTCTGCAGATGATATCAACCTGAATATTAAAATTAACCCCGACGGTACAATTTTTATTGATAAATATTTTAAAAAAGAAGAAACAAAACAACCGTCCGATAATAATTCAGAATTTAAAATGCCCTTTGGTTTTGTTCTTTCAAACAATTTGCCCGATATAAAAATTCTAAAACACAACATTAAATTTATCGATATAAAAACAAATAAGGCTTATTTTTTGGAAGGTAAAGAAACAAAAGTTTCCGACTTTGTATTTAACAAAAAAATTAAAGTTGAAACAGAAGGCAAAATTGTTTTAGACAATTTTGAGGCACTTGATTATGAAATTAAAATTTTTAACCGCCTCATGCCCGATATGAACTTTAACGATGCTGTTTTTGCAGGTAATCTTGAAAACGAAAATTCAACAAAAAAACAAGAAAATGAATTTAATATTTTGCAGTTTTTTAAACAAATTAAAGATAAAAAAATTAAAGCGGAATTAGACGTTGACCTTGATATTTCGGGAAATTTTGAAAAGCCGGTTTTGGTTGGCGAAATTTCATTAGATAAAATTTCTATGCTTTTAAACGGAAAAATTCTTCCCGAAAGCAAGGTTGATTTAACTTTTGAAAAAGAAGGTTTAGAAATTGAATCAGATATATATACAAAAGAAACCGAAAATATTAAGTTGACGGGCTTAATTAATCATAAAAAACTTAATTTAAACTGCGTTTCAAATGTGGGTTTGGAAAATGTTTTTGAAATAATAAAACAAATTTTAAAAGCTTTTTCTATTTCAGATTTTGACACAATGAAGGTTTCAGGCAAGCTGAACGCCGATTTTAAAATAGATTCCGATTATAAAAAAATTATTTCAAACGGTACAATAAAGCTTCTTTCAGGGGCTCTTTACTGGGGTTTATATGATGTAAAAATTAACAATTTATCTGCCGATGTTTCGCTTAATAATAACACTGTTTTAATTAATAAATTGGGCTTTGAAACTTTATCCGTTCCATTTACCATAAACGGCAAAATTACACCCGATGCAAAGCTTGATATTAACGTTTTAACCAATAATTTGGTTCTAAAAAGCTTGCTTGTTTCTTTGGGGCAAGGTGCAATTTTAAAAGATAACCCAATTTATTCAGGCCTTGTTTCAATTAAAGCAAAAATTTCAGGAAGCGCATTATCTCCTTTTGTTTCCGGCAACGTTGATATTTTAAATTTGAAATTAAAAAATATCCCATCCGATATAATTCTTTCTTTCAGCCCTCTTAATTTGAATTTAAAAACAACCGAAAAAGGGTTTACGGGAACTGCAAAAGTTCAGAATGTAAAACTTGTTAACCCCGCAGTTACGGTTTCTGTTCCCGCTTTGGTTGCAAATTTAGATGAAAATAAAATAAACGTTCAAAAAACAAAAGCTTATTTTGGAAAAAATGAATTCCAAGTTTCAGGAACAGTTTCTGATTATCTGAAAGAAAAAGTTCTTCTTGATTTTATTACGGAAGGTAAATTAAATTCTTCGTTAAACGGCTATATAAACCCTTATAAAATGCTTATCGGGCTTAATTATTCAATTTCCGATAATTCTGAAATAATTATTCCGATGTTTGATAAATCTAAAGTTAAATTAAACGGTTCAACGGCAATAGAAGGTTCAATGCTAAATCCTATCTTAAAAGGAAGGTTTATAGCACCTTCAATTTCTATTCCCGAAGTTCCCGTTAATATGACAAATTCAATTTTCAGCCTGGATGGCCAAATTTTAAACGGTTCTATGACAATTTCCGATTTTACATCGGGCGGAATTAAGGCAAGCGGCGTTTCATCCGATTTTGAATTAAAGGGCAATGATTTTTATTTAAAAAACCTTAAAGGAAGCGCATTTAGCGGTGAATTTGCGGGAGATGTTTTATACAATTTAAAAAGCACTTTGTGCAAAGTTGTTTTAAACGGCGATTCCATGAATGCACTTAAGGCAATAGAAGGTGCTGCAGGAATTAAAAACGCACTCACGGGAACGCTTTCTTTTAATTCAAACATTAATTTTAAAGGCGTTGAATATAATGATATGATGAAAAGTTTAAAAGGAAGTGCCGATTTTGAAATTAAAAACGGTGTTCTTGCAAATTTGGGCGGTCTTAAAACGCTGTTATATGCAAAAAATATTGTAAATAACGTTATATTAAAGCAAGCTGCAGATAAAGTTTCTTCGCTCGATATTATTCAGCAAACTTCAGAATTTAACTATATAAAAGGCGATTTGTCATTTTCAGGCGGTTATGCAAATTTAGATAAAATTTTAATGCAAGGGCCAAAAATGGCATATTACATTACAGGTAAATTTAATTTAATTTCAGCCGATACTGACGCAATTATTTTGGGCAGATTATCGGGTGATGTTGTTTCTGTTTTGGGAAATATAGGCGATTTAGCCACAAATACGATTTCGTCTTTAATTCCGGGGCTTGGTTCTTTAACTTCTTCTCTTGCAAAGTTAATGAATGAATCACCCAAAAATGTCGATACTTCAAAAATTCCTGTTCTTTCGTCTCAAAGCGAAACTACAAAAGATTTCAAAGCCGTTTTTGATGCAAACGCAAATTCTTCTTCGCCCGTTAAATCTTTCAAATGGCTTAATGATGTTGATACATCTTCAATTGATGTTCAAAATTCATCAAGCGGCAAAAATATACAAGATGTAAAAGAAAATATTAAGCAAAATGTCGATAACACAATAAATGAAGTTAAAACAAACCTTTCAAACAGTGCAAATTTAAGCAAAGAAAATTTGGACAATGCAAAAGAACAGGCAAAACAGCTGTTTAATTCGCTTTTGAACCGTACAAATGAAACCAAAAGCGAATAAATTATCACATGACTTAAAAAATTTGATATAATTCAACAATCCAACAGAAGGAGAAGAAAATGAATAAACAAAAATTTTTCACAACATCTTTAATTGCAATTTCAGCTTTTCTTTTGGGCGCAGGAATTAATAACGTAGCCCACAGTGAAGCTGCAAAAACCGTTAACCCGCAAGGAATTAAAATTGGCGTTGTAGATGTTAATCAGGTTGTATCTTCATCTCAACAGGTAAAGGCTCTTAAAGCACAACAAGACGCTAAAAAGAAAGAACTTGTAAAATGGCTTGATACCGTTAAAACCGATATTCAAAAACAATCAAGCCAAGAAAACAAAGTAAAACTTGCTCAAAAATATGACAAAGAATTAATTAAAAAACAAGAAGCCGCAAAAAATGAATATGTTAAAAAATTGGAAGCTATTGATAACAGCATTTCAAAAACAATTACAGATACGGCAAAAGCAAAAGGTTACACAATTGTGTTTGCTAAAAGTTCCGTTTTATATGGCGGCGATGATTTAACTCAAGAAATTAAAAAAGTTGTCAAATAATTTTAAAAAAAGCGGTTTTAATTAACCGCTTTTTTCTTTTCGCAAAAAAAATTTTTTTCGGGTTTTAAAATAAACAAATCTTTTTTAAGGAAGTTGTTTTATGAATATTATTCCCCCAAATGCGCGCTTATCTTTTTATCATCAGAGCTCTTATAATCCTTCTTTTAAAGGATTTGGCTATTATTATGAACCCCCGCAGGAAATAAACAACCTTACTTTTTACAACGGCATTGAAGATACTCCCCACAGGTTTTTTTCTTCAGAATCGCTTAAACATGCTCTAAAAAGGCCTGATGTTTTGGGAAATGAAGGCCTAAAGGCTGTAGGAAAAAGAATTTTTAAAGATGCAAGGTTAATGGAAGCTGAAGCAAAAGTTTATTTTGACAATGCAAAACAAGTTCAAAAAAAATTCCGATATGATAACCGAAAAAACCCCGGGTTTTATAAAAGCAAAATTGTTAAGTACGGTAAAACCCTTCAAGATGCCTTCTCAGGCTCTTATTTAGGGTTTAAGGAAGGTGAAACTTTCGGCATCGATTATTCTTCAAATGGCAAAATAGTGAGATTTAAAAAATATTCCGATGATAAAATGCAGGAAGTTTCTTATGCAGAAGAATTTAACCGTACGGGAAAAATTAACCATGTTGAATTTTGGAATTCAAACTTGCCTAAAAAAATTGAAATAGGAAAGAAAAATTTACCGGGTGGGCTTAAAAAAACCGATAAACTATATACCTATGATGAATCGGGCAAGTTCAAATATTCTGCCATGAACGTTTATGAGCATTCAGACGGCAGGGTTGAGATGTCTAATTTTGTTTTCCCGGGTTTTTCTGAATATGACCCTTATAACATTCAAAGATATGCAATAAAAAGAACGGAAAACCCGAATAACACCGTTACATACCAAGGCTTAATGGTATTTAGGGGCAAACAATATTGGTGCTATATTCCTGAAATTACTTTCACAAAAGAAAGAGACCTAAAGCCTATTTTGCGCTCAAGTTTAGTTGAATTTGATAAACAAGGCGTAAAATATTATTCTGCAATTTAGCCTTTTTTCATATCTTGAATAATTTCAAAAGTCATTTTGCAATCTTTTAGCGCCCTGTGGGCGTTTTTTGTGTCTATATTTAAAAATTTTGCTATATTTACAAGTTTATGTGAAGTTAAATTGGTATATTTTTTTCTTGCAAAAAACAAAGTGTCCAAAAAATCATTTTTTAATTTTTGCCCAAATTCTTTTTCAAGTGCGGAATTTATGAAAGAAAGGTCGAATTTAACATTGTGGCCTACAATTGGAAATGTTCCCAAAAAATTACAATAATCAATTAAAGCTTTTCTTTTTGTTTTGCCATTCAGGGCTTCTTCATTTGTAATTCCTGTTAAATTAACTATAAAATCAGGAATAATTCTATCGGGTTTAATTAGTGTTGAAAATTCATCAACAATTTTGTTTTCAATAATTTTAAGTGCACAAAGTTCAATAATAATGTCATGATAAGGGTTTAAACCCGTTGTTTCAACGTCTGTAACAATGTAGCTATCAGGAATTTCTTTTAATTCAACAGGCTTTTTTGTTTGATTTAAAAGAATGATAGGCGTGTCATCTTTTGTGTCTAAATTAAAACTTAATTGCATAAAAAAATTATACCTTAAAATTTTTATAATTTTCTATTTACAGAAGTTTTTCTTGTGTTATTATAATAACACAAGATTAAATTTTGGAAGCATACAACAATGAAGAAGTTATTAACAGCCATATTTTTGCTGTGCGCATTTTTAAACATGCAAGCAGTATATTCAATTCAACAAAAAGAAGAAACAAAAGATAAAACCGAACTTTTAAATATAGATTGGTGGAACAAATTTAACGATGATAATTTGGTAAATTATATGCTTTTGGCATATGAAAATAACCAAGACCTAAAAACTGCCGATCTTAACACAAAACAAGCTCTGCAAATGACAAAAATGAGCTTTGCAAAAGAGCTTCCTTCACTCACTTTTGACGGACAATATCAAAGAGAGTTTGAATCAAGCGAAATAAGGTTTGGCAACACAGTTATTCCAAATTACAACCAAAGCAGGTTTATTTTGCCTTTAACAATGGCATATGAATTTGATATTTGGGGCAAAAACAGGCTTAAAACAAAATCTATGAAGGTGCAGGAAGAAATTGTAAACCAAGATGAAAAATCTGTTTATATTTCTTTAACCTCTGCTATTGCGGCAAACTATTTCAATTTAATAAAGGCTCAGAATTTAATTGAAAATCAAAAAGAACTAGTTGAACTCCAAAAAGAAATTGTTCAAAAAGAAGAAAAGAAATATGAAGCAGGCTTGGCGCCCGTTACCGAATTAATTCAAGAAAAACAGGCATTGGAATTTTTTGAAGCGGAATTAAACAATTTAATTGAAAATGAAGATGTAATTAAAAACAGGTTCCTTGTTCTTTTGGGTGATAACCAAACCAAAATTGAAACAAAGGAAGATTTTTCCATTTTGGAAGTTCCCGAATTTTTATCTCCGGATTTAATTCAAAACAGGCCGGATGTTATAAAATCTGCAAATTATATTGATAAAACAAGGTTTGATGTGAGAATTGCAAAAAAAGATTTTCTCCCGACATTTTTGGTTTATGGACAAATCGGCTTTAATGCATATCAATTAAACAGAATTTTTACCCCGACAAGTTGGCTTTCTGCAATTGGGGTTTCACCAAGTATCGATTTATTTACAGGCGGCTTAAAAACATCTGTTTTAAGGTTCAAAAAGCTTGAATATGAAAAAGCGCTTCAAGCTTATCAAAAAGTTATTTTAGTTTCCGTTCAGGAATTAAACGATGCCTTGCTTTCGGCTAAAATTGCAAGAAAAAATTACGATAAAATGAACAATAACTATATTTTTGAAAATAACCTTTATGACCTTTCAAATAAACAGCTTGCAATCGGTTCAAAATCAGAACTTGACCATCTGAAAGCAAAACAGGCACTTTTGGTTGCCAAAAAGAATGAAATAAGCGCAAAGGCTGATTGTCTTTTGGGTGTAATTAACATCTATAAGGCATCAGGCGGGGTAGATTATACAAATACGGAAAATCAAAAACAAGAAAATATCTGATTGTTGCATGATAAATAAAAAGCTATTATTTATCTATGCGCAGTTTATTTAAAAAAATAGCAGTCGGTTTTTTTCTTCTTGTTTTTTCGATTTGGGCTTTTATTGTTTTTGTTTTGCCCTTTATAATTAATTCTGATTTTTTTGTTTCAAAAATTTCTGATTTAATTTTTAATAAGTTTGAAAATGTTTTTTATTCAAAAAATTCTAAATTGAAAATACATCCTGATTTTACTTTTAATTTTTCATCAGATGAAATTATTTTCTTAAATAAAACACAAATATTAAATCTAAGGGGTGTAGAATTAATTTTAAGCCCATTTAGCAAAGAAAAAGATAAAATTACCGTTGGTGAAATTTTCTTTCAAAAAACGGGCGTAAATTTGGAAAATAAGGGTAATGGCGTAAAGAATAATTTTCTATATTACAAAAATTTAAAAAATTTGCCTGATTTTTTTATTCAAAAAGGCTATATTAACCTTGTTTCAGATAAAAAAACATCCCTTAAATTTAAGCTGGATAACCTTTTATTTAAAAAAGAAAATTCCCGTAAAATTTTGTCTTTAAACCTTTATGGCACATCTGATTACCTTTTGGAAGATATAAAAATAAAAAATAATTCCAAATTTTATTTTTTAGATGACGGAATTTATGTTACCGATTTAAAAATTTTTCTGTTTGATTCAATAGCAACAATTAAGGGTAAAATTTACGATGATTTTTCGGGCGAATATTTTTTAATTAAAGGTAAAAACCTTCCTGCTTTTGATATCGAGCGAACGGTTCTTTTGCTTTTAAAAAGGCATAAG
>DVKW01000073.1 GCA_018715855.1 Candidatus Galligastranaerophilus intestinigallinarum | reverse complement strand
CCTGAACTTCAAAAAGAAATAATTTAGATGAATATAGAAATTATTCTGGAAGGCAAACTAAAAGAAAGCTGTTTTAAAATTGGCTTTGATGAATTCAAAAAGAGGTTAACAGGCTATATAGACCTTAAACTTGTTGAAGTTTCGGATATGAACCAATTTATTGAAACAACAAAAAAACAAGATTATATAATAACTCTTGAAATTGAAGGCAAAATGCTTACAAGCCCCGAATTTGCAGAAAAAATAAGACAAATTGAAACGGATGGCTTTTACAATAAAATTCTTTTTCTTATAGGCGGAAGCGAAGGCTTGTCTGATTATGTTAAACAAAAATCTAATTTCAAGTTTTCAATGTCAAAATTAACTTTTTTGCACCAAGAAGCTTGTTTAATTTTAATTGAACAAATTTATAGAGCATTCAAAATTTTAAAAAACGAACCATACCATAAATAAAGGATTATTATATGCGCGCAGTAGATATTATTGAAAAAAAGAAACAGGGGTATTCCCATACAAAAGAAGAAATAGAATTTTTTATAAACGGCTATATGGAAGGCTTTATCGAAGATTATCAAATGTCTGCTTGGCTTATGGCAGTTTGTTTTCAGGGCCTGAGTTTTGATGAAACAGCCTATTTAACGGAATGTTTTATTAATTCTGGCGACAAGCTTAATTTTTCCGATTTTAACGTTCACATTGCAGATAAACATTCAACAGGCGGTGTTGGCGATAAAGTTACGCTTGTTTTAATTCCCCTTCTTGCTTCTTTAGGGGTTGCTTGTGCCAAATTATCGGGTAGAGGCCTTGGTATGACAGGCGGCACGATTGATAAATTAGAATCTATTAAAGGTTTTAATTGCGCTTTATCTGAAGATGATTTTAAAAACCAAATCAGAAAAATAAACGCTGCAATTTCTTCTCAAACGCCAAATCTGGTTCCTGCTGACGGTAAAATTTATGCCCTTCGAGATGTAACTGCAACTGTTGATAATATGTCTTTAATTTGCGCTTCTGTTGTTAGTAAAAAAATAGCTTCTGGCGCTGATATTATTGTTTTAGATGTTAAATACGGCTCAGGTGCTTTTATTAAAACAAAAGAAGAAGCAAGAATTTTAGCTGATTTAATGATTGAAACAGGTGCAAGATTAAATAAAAAAATAGACGCCGTAATTTCAGCTATGGAACAGCCTTTGGGAAATTGCGTGGGTAATTCATTAGAAGTTATGGAAGCAATTGAATTTTTAAAAGGCAAAATGGCGCCTGATTTATATGAAATAACCGTTGAAATTGCCGCAAGAACCCTAATGCTTGCAAATTTAGTAACAGATTATGATATGGCAAAAAATTATATTGATGATGCTATTATGTCCGGGCGTGCATTAAATAAATTATCTGAAATTATTGAAGCGCAAGGCGGCGACAAAAATGTTATAGAAGATTATTCCCTTTTTGAAATCGGCCATAATACTTATGAAATTAAAGCAGAGATGGGCGGTTATATTTCAAGGTTAAATGCGCTTGATATTGCCCATGCTTGCAAACTCCTTGGTGCAGGCAGAGATAAAAAATCGGATAAAATTGATTTTGGCGCAGGGTGCGTTTTAAACAAAAAAGAAGGCGACCTTGTAAAACATAATGAAACTTTAGCAACTTTATATTTCAACAATGTATCTAAAGAAAGGCTTGATGAAGCAATTAATTATGCTAAATCTGCTTATTCAATTACATTAGATAGAGTTGAAAAACATTCTGTTGTTGCAGATATATAAATAAATGGGGCAAAATGCCCCATTTTAAATTTTAATTAATAAAAATTTTGAATCTTTTTTAGCTAAAACTTTATGTTCTTTATCTTTTTTAAACATTAAAAAATCTTTTTCTTTTAAATTAAATTTTTCTGCATCAAAATGAAGTTCAATTTCCCCTTCAATTAAATAAACCATCGCATCTTTATTTGATGTATGCGTGTCAATTATTCCTTCTTTTCTAATTACAATTAAATTGACAGATGAATTTTCCCCTTCAAGCAATGTTTCTTTTTTAAATTCTTTTCCGTCTAAATTAATTTCGCTGTTGGCGTTTAAAACATTGTAGAACATAATTTTTCCTCCTTTTTTCATATTGTTTTAAAAAGTATGAAAAAAGTCATCCGCCAAAAAATAAACAAAAGAATTATTTATTATTCAATAACTCTGCCATTATATGTTTCAAGCATTTCTCTTGTTGTTCTTGTATAGTGGCTAAAATCTTGTTTTGGGGTTTCGGGTTCGTTTTCTTCTTTTTGTTCTGTTTGAAAATTTTCTTTATTTTGAACAAACGGTTTTTCTTCAACCGCATTTGTTGTTGCCATTTTTGGTGCTTGATATTCAGCCCTTGGCTGGGGGTTTGAAATTTTAACGTTTATTTTTGTATCAATAATTTTTGTTTTATCCGTAACGGTTACAAATTCTATTGCCCCATTTTCCCCTAAAACTAACTTAATTGCCTTCATCAGAGGGTTATATTTATTGTCGCTTTTAGCTTGTGCCAGTGCATTTTGGTTTACAAAGCCTAATGTAATTTTATTATTTTCAATATTTATTAATTTACCAACGCCTGAATAAAAGAATTTTGCAGGAATTGATTCAACTTTATTTAAAATTTCAGTCCAAATTTTGGATGGGTCGCCTGAAATTTGAGCTGCGGGTTGCTCTGTTTTAACCGGTTCTTTTTGAATTGGCTCAGCTTCTTTTTCAATTATTGTTTCAGGTTCAACCTTTTCTTCAATAACGGGTTTTGGCGCAATTTCAGCTTCTTTTTTAATTTCTGTTTGTTTTATTTCTTCTTTTTTAATTTCAACTTTGCTTTGAGCTGTTATTATTTGGGGTTTTTGCACTGCTTCAATGTTTTTAGGCGTTTGAACAGGGGCAATTTCAGATAAAATATCAATGTTTGAAATGTTTATAATCATTAATTCTGCCCAAATATAAGGGTTTGTGGCAGTTTTAATTTCTTTATAAAAATCAATAACTTTATCTAAAATTTTAATTAGTTTCTTTTGTTCAAAAAGTGCATTTTCTTTAATTTTTTGAATATTTTCTTTTGAAATTAAAGTTAAATTTGAAACTTCATCTTCATTTTTTGAACTTAAAATTAAAATTATATTCCTTAAAAATTCAATGTAATTTTCAACAAAATTTCTTGGGTCAGACCCTTTTTCATAAATTTTTTCAACTTCTTTAATCGATGTTTCAATATCGCCTTTTAAAATTGTATCTGTTAAATTAAATAAAACATCAAAAGTCAACTTGCCGATTAAATCTTCAATTGTTTCTTTTGTAATTTGTTTTTCAAGCCCCAAAATTGAAGCTTGGTCTAAAAGCGCAAGAGAATCCCTCATTCCGCCCGAAACATTTTTTGCAATTGAATAAAGGGCATCATCTGTTATGTTAATTTTTTCAATGTCTGATATTTCTCTTAATCTTTTAACAATGTCATCTATTGTAATTCGTCTGAAATCAAACCTTTGACAGCGGCTTACAATTGTTTCTATAACTTTATGAGGTTCTGTTGTTGCCAAAATAAAAATTACATTTTTAGGCGGTTCTTCAAAAGTTTTTAAAAGCGCATTAAACGCTTCTTTTGACAGCATATGAACTTCATCTATAATAAAAATTTTATATTTCCCGTTCATTGGTGCATATTGAACTTTATTTATAAGTTCTTTTGCATCGTCAATGCCACGGTTTGTAGCTGCGTCTATTTCAATAACATCTAAGCCTGATGCGTTTGTAACATCTTGGCAGCTTTGGCATTTTTGGCAAGGTTCAACTGTTGGGCCATTAATGCAATTCAGAGATTTTGCAAAAATTCTTGCGCTTGAAGTTTTGCCTGTTCCTCTTGGCCCGCAAAAAAGATAAGCATTTGCAATTTTATTTAATTTAATTGCATTAGATAAAGCTTTAACGGTGAAATCTTGCCCTATCACATCTTTAAAAGATTGAGGGCGATATTTTCTGAATAAAGGCAAATACTCGTTTTTTGTTTCTAAATCCATAGAACTATTATATTATAAAAACTTTTTTGTTAAAATTAATTTATGAAAAAAGTTGCAATAATAGCGCCCTCGGGCTCAATAGAAAATTTTGACGATAAAAAAGTTATAACATTTTTTGAAAATAAAAACATTGAAGCGGTTATTTTTCCTTCTTGCCATTCAAATTTCAGATATATGGCAGGAGATGACAATTTAAGAGTTCAAGATATTCATAATGCCTTTTTGGATAAAACAATTGATACAATTATTTGCGCTCGTGGCGGTTTTGGCGCAATAAGGCTGATTGATAAAATTGATTATAAAATAATAGAAAACAATAAAAAGCCTTTTGTTGGCTTTTCAGATATTACAATTCTTTTAATTTCTTTTTTTAAAAAAGCTAACCTCACTTCATTCCATGCGCCAATGGCTGTAAATGGCGTTATTAATATGAATGATTTTGAATTTGAAAACTATAAAAATGAAATAGAAAATAATTCCTTTAAAACAAAGTTAAAAAATGGCATTCTTTGGGGCGGTAATTTGGCTTCAATTGTTTCATTGTTCGGTTCTATAAATGAAGATTATATTCCTGAAGATGATATTATTTTATTTTTGGAAGATATAAATGAACCTGATTATAAAATAGATAAAATGTTTCACCAAATTTTAAGAAATAAAGCTTTATCAAGCAAAGTTAAGGGAATTATATTCGGCGATTTTACAGGTTCTGGCAAATATTTGGATGAAATTCAATTTGAATTTGCTTCTTTTTTAAATGTTCCCTATGAAATAAACAAAAATATAGGCCATATTAAAAATAATTTAATTCTTCCTTTCGGAAAAACTTTTTAAGCTTTCTTGTACAAAAAAATTTGTTTGCAATATAATTAACTTGGTATGCATGCGAATATTATAAAATTAGAAAGCGTTGAATCAACAAATATTTGGGCAAGAAAGCACCTTGCCGAACTTAATGACTTTGATGTTGTTTCAGCCGATATACAATTTAATGGCCATGGGCAATTTGAAAGAAAATGGTTTTCATCTTCAAATAATGGCGGAAACATTTATATTTCAATTGTTCTAAAACCAAAAAACATTGAACATTTAAACGAATTAACAAGATTTTCAGCTAAAATTGCATCCGATGTTTTGGCTGAATACGGAATAAATTCAAATTTTAAATTTCCGAATGATATTTTAATAAATGGTAAAAAAATTTGTGGAATTTTAGCGGAATCTGTTTTTTTGGGGTCAGAATTCAAGGGTGTTATTGTCGGCATTGGCATTAATTTAAACTTAGATGAAAAAGAACTTTTAAACATTGATATTCCGGCAACTTCAATATTTAACGAAACCAAGAAAAATGTTCAAAAAGATGAATTTTTAATTTCTTTTATGGAACATTTTGAAAATTGTTATGATAAGTTTCTTGAATTTGGCTTAGAACAGGAACTTTCGTACATTAAATAAATTTATTTGTTTTCACTAAATCTTAATAAGGAGAAAGAGGAAAATATGACAAAAAAACAAATTAAAGTTATGGACACCTCATTTCGTGACGGTTTCCAATCCGTATACGGCGCAAGAGTTTTCACTAAAGATTTCTTGCCTGCCTTAGAATCTGCAGTTGCTGCAGGCATTCGCCATTTTGAAGTTGGCGGCGGCGCAAGGTTCCAATCTCCCATCTTCTATTGCAACGAAAATGCATTTGATATGATGGATACAATCAGAAAAACTGTTGGCAATGATATTAACCTTCAAACTTTAGCAAGAGGCGTTAACGTTGTCGGTCTTGATTCTCAACCAAAAGATATCATTAACCTTCATGCAAAAATGTTCAAAAAACACGGCATGACAACAATCAGAAACTTTGACGCTCTAAACGATGTTAATAACTTAATTTATTCAGGTCAATGTATCGTAGATAACGGCTTAAACCACGAAGTTACAATTACTATGATGGAACTTCCTATTGGCTGCACAGGCGCACATGACGTTGAATTTTACATCAGAGTTTTAAGAAACATTTTAGATGCAGGCATTCCATTCACTTCATTAGCATTTAAAGATGCTTCAGGTACATCAGCTCCTAAAAAAGTTTATGAAACAATTAAAAGAACACGTGAAATTTTAGGCAACGATGCTCATATCAGATTCCACAGCCATGAAACAGCAGGCACAGGCTTACAAGCATATATTGCAGCATTAGATGGCGGTGCTGATGGTATTGACCTTGCTATGAAACCTGTTTCAGGCGGAACAAGCCAACCTGATATCGTTTCAATGTGGCATGCTCTTAAAGGAACAGATTATGACTTGGGCATTGACGTTGAAAAAATCTTAGAAACGGAAGAAATCTTTAAAGATTGCATGAAAGATTACTTCTTGCCTCCTGAAGCTATGGCAGTTAACCCAATGATTATTTCATCTCCACTCCCCGGTGGTGCTTTAACTGCTAATACTCAAATGATGAGAGATAACGGCACAATGGACAGATTCCCCGAAGTTGTTGCCGCTATGAAAGAAGTTGTTGAAAAAGGCGGTTTTGCAACAAGCGTAACTCCTGTTTCACAATTCTATTTCCAACAAGCTTATTCAAACGTTATGTTTGGCAAATGGGCTAAAATTACTGAAGGTTACGGCAAAATGGTTCTTGGTTACTTCGGTAAAACTCCTTGCGAACCCGATAAGGAAATCATTGCTGAAGCAAGCAAACAATTAGAACTTCAACCGACAACGGAAACCGTTCTTGAAATTAACGAAAAAGACCCGAATAAAGGTATTGCGCCTGCAACAAAAATGCTTGAAGATGCAGGCTTGCCCGTTAATGATGAAAATATCTTTATTGCAGCAACCTGCAAAGAAAAAGGTATTTTATTCCTTCAAGGCAAAGGCCAAATCGGCGTTAGAAAAAATGCAGATGTTAAAAAAGAAACCTGTGATGCAGGCGAAAAACCCGAAGGCTACACAGTTTCAGTTAACAATAAAAAATTCTCTGTTAGAATTGAAGGCCAAAAAGCTGTTGTTAACGGAAAATCTTATGATATTACCGTTAAAGAAGGTGTTGAAGCTAAACAAGGCGTAGCACCATCTGAAGGCACACCTATTAAAGCGGCACTCCCCGGAGCTGTTCTTAAAATCAATGTTTCGGAAGGCGATTACATTGATGAAGGCGATGTGCTTTTAGTTCTTGAAGCTATGAAAATGGAAACCGAAATTAAATCACCTAAATCAGGCACGGTTAAATCAGTTGAAGTTTCAGTAGGCGATCAGGTTAAAAACTCTCAAACATTGGTTGTTATCGGATAAGGAGGCCAAGCTATGAATTTTGTAGAAAGTTTAAAAGCTCTTTGGCAGTCAACCGGTATTGCCAATATGATTTTGCCCGCAGACCCTTCTTTAAATGGGTTTGAGCAATTTTTGCACCAATTCGGGCATCCTATTATGCTTGTTATTTGCTGCTTTTTATTGTGGCTTGGTATTAAAAAACAATTTGAACCGTTGCTTTTAGTGCCTATCGCATTTGGCGGTTTATTATCAAACATTCCGTTAGCAGGAATTGCTGAACCCACAGGTTTTTTAGGAATTGTTTATGAAGCAGGTATTCATAAGGGTTTGTTCCCGTTAATCATCTTTATGGGTGTTGGCGCTATGACAGACTTCGGCCCGTTGATTGCAAACCCTATAACGGCACTTTTAGGCGGTGCTGCACAGTTTGGTATTTTTGGCGCATTGCTTTTAGCGTTATGTGTATTTGGTTTCACAATGCCGCAAGCGGCTTCAATCGGTATCATTGGCGGTGCAGACGGCCCTACATCAATTTATGTTACAAGTAAATTA
Organism: Candidatus Galligastranaerophilus intestinigallinarum; assembly: GCA_018715855.1. GTDB lineage: Bacteria > Cyanobacteriota > Vampirovibrionia > Gastranaerophilales > Gastranaerophilaceae > Galligastranaerophilus_A > Galligastranaerophilus_A intestinigallinarum. The sequence continues at coordinate 10,350 of DVKW01000073.1, read as the reverse complement.
GCTCCTGAATTATTGGGCGCTATTGCAGTTGCCGCTTATTCATATATGGCGCTTGTTCCTGTAATTCAACCGCCAATTATGAAACTTTTAACAACGGAAGAAGAACGTAAAATTGAAATGGTTCAATTAAGAGAAGTTTCTCAAAGAGAAAAAATTGTTTTTCCTCTCGTTGTTTTAGGCCTTTGCATTTTGTTCTTGCCTGATGCATGTCCTCTTGTTGGTGCATTTGGCTTTGGTAACTTATGCAGAGAATGCGGCGTTGTTGAAAGATTATCCAAAACAATGCAAAATGAACTTATCAACATTGTAACTATTTTCTTAGGGTTATCTGTTGGTTCAAAATTGTCTGCAAACCAGTTCTTAACCGTTCAAACACTCTTTATTTTAATTTTGGGTGTAATTGCATTCGGTTTGGCAACAGCTATGGGTGTTATATTCGGTAAGATTTTAAATAAATTCTCTAAAAATCCGATTAACCCCCTTATCGGTGCAGCAGGTGTTTCTGCAGTTCCAATGGCAGCAAGGGTTGCAAACAAAGTCGGTTTGGAAGCAAACAGCCAAAACTACTTGTTAATGCACGCTATGGGTCCGAACGTATCAGGCGTTATAGGTTCAGCAGTTGCTGCAGGCATTTTGCTTTCAATGTGTAAATAAGTAAAATAAAATATAAAAAAAGGCGGGCATATTGCTCGCTTTTTTTATTGCTTAAAATGAAATATTTCTGTCATAAGTTTCTACACTATCATCATAATTAAGGGTTTTACCCGTTAAATAAATATGGATTGTTTCTCTTATTTCATCTTCGGGGTATTCAAGAACCCTATCTTCTTTTAAATTTGAAAGGGCGCCCATATAATAATCAAAATCCAAATATTCTTCAGATAAAATTGAAGTTGCGGTTTTTGGGCTCATTTTATCAAAATAGGGTTTATTTTCATCTTGCATTAAAACTTTTAAAAAACTTAAATTGTCTTTTGCACTTTCTTTTTTCTCGGGCAATCTTGAATGAATTTTATCAAGTTCTTCAATTTCAAAACTTCCCATTATTTTATCTTTTAAAGTCTGTTTTTCATCATCCGATAAAATGTCGCCACAGCTTATAAGTTCTTGAATGTCTTTCATTGCATATTGTGCCGTTTTTTCATTTTGTCTTGGCGAATAAGAATTAAATTCATCCGTTGTTTTAAAAGTTAAACTTATTAAATCGGCAAAATTTTGCCTTTTTTTATTGTCCATAGCAAAAATGTAATCCCAGCCTGTCGGAATAGAGCGCATTTTTCTATCAACATTATAAAAATATTCGGTTGTTTCTTTTGAATTTGTTTTTGGCGGTCTTTTATAATATTCGGTTTCATTTTTTGAATAGGTGTTGAAATAGCCCCCGCCCGTAAATGATATTTTGTTTACTTGCATTGCTTTCCTTTTGCTAAATTTTTGTATGTACAGTTTACTACAAAAGTTAAACACTAAAAATTTTTTTTTAACATTCTTAATATTCTGTCTTAATTTTTAGCAATTATATAAAAAATATATACTTTATTAATGTACGAGAGAAAAATTGAGAGAGTATGGAAAATTTTAGTACAAATTTTGATGCATATAATAAACTTGCATTAGCAAAAACTAATGATACATATAGTGCAAATATAGCTGCTTCCAATAACGGTGAAGTTTCAATTTTTTCACAGCAGGAAACAACAAATCCAATTAATCAAGGTATAAATTCATTAAACGAAAGCTTTAGCGAAGTTCAAGATGAACAAGGCTTAATAGGCAAACTTTGGAACGGTTTTAAAAATTTAACAGGCCTTGGTTTAAGTTCAAATGATGTTCAAGAAAAAATTGAACAATATGAACAAGGCGAAATAACCTATGAAGAAGCACTTGATACAATTGAAAGTTTTTCGGATAAACAAGAAGGTGCAGTTAATTTAATTGCAAACACAATAACAGGCGTTGCAACTGCAGGCATTACCATTGCAACGGGCGGCGCAGGCGCACTTTTGATGGGTGCTGCAATTGGCGGTGCCGCAAAAGCAGGTGTTAAAACACTGGACAGAGCAACAAATAATGTTGCAGGCGATAGTTTAGATGCTAAAGAAATATTAAAAGATACTGTAACAGGCGCAGTTGACGGTATGGTTTCAGCTGCTACAGCCGGCATTATTAAAGCTCCAATTGCAGGCCAAACGGTTAAACAAGCAGTTAAACAGGGTGCAATTCAAGGTGCAACATCAGGCGCAATAACAGGTGGTGTAACAGGTGCAGCTGATTATACGGTAAATACAATTGCAGATGATGAAGAATTTACATTTGAAGGGCTTCTTAAAACAACGGCGCAAAACGCAATAACAGGTGCAGTTTTTGGCGGTGTTTTGGGTGGTATAACAGGTGGTGTTAGCCAAAATGCTTTAAATAAAAAAGTTAAAATCACCCATTCTGATAGTCTTGGTGCCGCTGTTGACAATAAAACTCAGGCAGAAAATTATATTGATAACTTCAACAAAAATAATGAAGAATTAGCAATAACAGACCCTGATATGGTTGCAGCCAAAACGGAAAAATTGTCTGATTTATCAAAAAAATCTGAAACTTTAGCGGTACAATTTGATGGACAATTAGATGAAGCAACAGAACAAATAAATAAAGCATTTTCGAATAAAACAGATATCGAAGTTATAACGGCAAGAGCAAAAAGCCAAAGTTCAACTTTTTCAAAATTGGCTAAGAAAAATTTAGAAAAAGGTAAACCTTTGCAAACAATGGATGAATGCTATGAAGCAATAGGCGATGCTTTAGGCATCAGAATTCAAATGAAACGTCTAAGCCAAGCGGATGCAACGGAAATTGTTGAAGATGCTCTCAAGCAAAAGGGTGTAACGGCTTCATTCGATGATTTTGTAAGATTTATGCAAGGCGATGACGGCTTGAGCGATGAAACAACCAAAGCATTGTCAGGCGTCAGCGATGAAATTTTAGATGCTCTTAAAACAAGGCAAATGCAAAGTGCGGTAGATCAGCTTGTTGACGGAATAAAAACAGGCAGTGTTAAAATTACCGAATTAAACAATTATGGCGACAATATAACATCTTATTTTACGGAAAAACAAATTCAAGAAATCGTTGATGCATACGACTATGCAGTAAGCAAGAAAATTATATCTGCCGATGATACTTTTGAAATAGTTTCTCAAACACAAGCGCTTAAAGATTCAAAAGTGCTTGAATCCGGTGAACAGGTTTGGCCTTCAAAAGTTCAGGAAGGAAAAAATTTAAAAATTACCCAAAAAACAAAAGGCGCAATTAAAGATTCAGGCTACACATCAGGCCAAATGAATACAAAACATGCCTTAAATGACGGAACAATCGCAAACGGCGAGCTTCAAATAAGGGGAACTGAAGTTAATGAGTTTGCAGATGTTGAACATATTCCATACGATATAAGAACAGGCAAAATCACGGCAAGTGATTCTAAGTATTCTGAAATATATGACATAATTAAAAATATGGAAAAATCCGACTATACAAGTTATAATGAATATCTTGGAGAAATATACAAAACATTAAGAATGAAAGAATTGGGCTTGTTGGATAAAAGTGCGACAATGCCTGAAATCGGCAAATTTGTAAAAGGGGTTTCAGTGGAAAATTTAGCCAAAATTGATATAAACGGTCTTTTTGCAATAGGTAAAAAACATTAAAATAAAGCAATTATTTTTTTTCTTTTGTTTTAAATATGATACAATGGGAGAAAACAATGAATATAGCACCAATATCAAAATTTTATAATGCTTCTTTTAAAGGAATAGGAAAAGAAACCTTGGAAAATAAAAGCAAAGAAGAAAGATTAAATAATATTGTAGATAAAGTAAGACAAGCTGCATACGAAAGAGCAGAGATGGAAGTTCCCGAAAACGGCAAATTTGGGGGAATTTCAGTATCTTTTGATGTGCCAACCACAGATAATGAAGCAAAGGTTATAATTTGCCATGATGAAATTGACCCTAAAAATTTAAGAAGGGTTGCAATTGGGGTTCACAGAAACGGTTCTGACAGGCTAAATTCAAGTTATATTTTAAAAGGCACAAAAAAAGAAATTTTAGAATACTTTAAAAACCCTGAAAGCCAAAGTAAAATTGTTAAAGTTGCAGGCCAACTATCTGATAGTGTAGATAAATATTATTCCGAACAATAATTATAATTGAACATCTCTCATCATATCTTTTAATTGTTTAATTGTGCCTTCCATTGTAACTTTTTCACTTGCTTTTTGCTGCAAAAAGGCGTTTATTTGAGGCATCATTTTAATTGCAATGTCAAGTTTCGGGTTTGAGCCCATTTGATACATACCAACATCAATTAAGTCTTTGTTTTCTCTGTATAGTGCCATTAATTGGCGCATTTTGCCTGCTGCTTCTTGGTGTTCTTTGTCTGTTATTGTGGTAAAAAGCCTTGAAACAGAACCTAAAACATCAATTGCAGGGTAATGGTTCATTTCGGCTACTTTTCTTGATAAGAAAATGTGCCCGTCAACAATACCTCTTACAATGTCAACAATTGGGTCTGTTATGTCATCACCTTCCATAAGAACGGTATAAAGCGCTGTAATTGAACCTTTTTCAGAGTTCCCTGTTCGCTCCAACGCTCTTTGAAGCCAAGAAAAAATTGAAGGCGGATACCCTTTCATAGTTGGCGGTTCCCCGATTGATAACCCCACTTCACGCCCTGCCATAGCGCAACGGGTAACTGTGTCTGTCATTAAGAAAACTTTTTTGCCTTTATCTCTAAAATATTCACAAACAGAAGTTGCAGCAAGCAAACATTTCATCCTGATTAATGGGGGAAGATCACCCGTTGCACAAACAACAACAGATTTTTTCATGCCTTCTTCACCCAAGGAATCTACCATAAACTCTTTAACTTCTCTGCCACGTTCTCCAATTAGCGCCATAACGTTAACATCTGCTTCAGAGTTTCTTGCAATCATGCCTAATGTGGTACTTTTACCAACACCTGACCCTGCAAAAAGCCCCATCCTCTGGCCGCCGCCTAAAGTTAAAAGCCCATCTATCGCTCTTATACCTGTAAAAATTGTGTTTTTAATAATGGGCCTGTGGAAAGCATCAGGAACGGAACCATTAATATTAACGTATTCTGCATTTGTTAAATCTAAAGGGCGGCTATCCATGGGCTCTCCTAATGGGTTTATAAGCCTTCCCAGTAAAAAATCACCAACAGGAAGCATAATAGGGCCGCCTGTTGTTTCTACCAAAGAACCTTGCCCTATGCCTTCGCCATCATATAATAAAAGCAATTGCGCCATATCGCCTTTAAAAGCAACAACTTCCGCTGCTTTTTTTTCGCCCGTGTAGGTTTGAATGTAGCACAAATCGCCAATTTTAAGCCCCGGAAGTTTAACTTCAACGGTTAAGCCCATTAATTTTGAAACAACCCCTTTATATTTATATAAAGGAATATTTTCCAATGTTTCAAGCGCTTTAATTTTTGTATTATGAATTTTATATTCTATATCTTCATCCATAATTAAATTATAATTAGTATTTTAAAACTATCAATTTGTAAAGTTATAATAAAAGCTCTACACGGGCAAATTTTGTTACCTGCGGATGCTCCCACAGGGGGGTGAGCGCCTCGGCAAATCCGTTTCCTTTAAAAAGCAAAAAGCCCAAGGTATACTTCAATTGCCTTTAATAAAGAGCTGCTCTCCCGTTTTATTAAAATGTAGGAACAAAATTACAGCCCGCATAAAGCAATATTATTTTAACATTATTTTTTACAGTTTGTCTATTTTACGATAGAATAATTTTATAAAGGATGGAAAATTTATGAAAAAGATTTTATTGTTGGTATTAATGCTTATGATTACAAGCATTAGTTGCTTTGCAAAAGAAGAAGTTGATGTTGACCTTGAAAAAAATACATCAATTCAAAAAAGAATTAATGAAGTGGGGTTTAGAATTTTAAATGCAAACAAATTAGACCACCATATTACATTTTTTTATCACAATGAAGATGTTTTAATAAAAGGCGACCCGTCTGTTGTAAAAAGGCAAGTTGTTATTTATGATAAAGACCTTCAAAATATTGAATCTGATGATGAATTGGCAGCATTAATTGCAAGAGAAACATCTAAAGCAATTAAAACTTTTGATGGCTCTATGGGGGGTTTTATAAGCAGTTTGCATGTTAAAATGGCGCCTAAAAAATATGAAATAGTGGCAGATAAAAGAGCTGTTGATTATTTGGTTAAAGCAGGCTATAACCCCTTAGGGCTTATGACATATATTATTAAAACATGCCCGCAAGCAAGGCAAGATGTTATTTCAAGAAGGAATTTAACATCTAAAAGGCTAATGTATATTTATGAAAAAATTTATTATAACTACCCTTATTTTCTTGTAAATAATACATATTCAGATAACACCTACTATCAAAACTTTCTTTTAAATTCAATTGAAAACAGAAGATTATTCGAGCAAAAAGTTAAAACAAGAAGCACAGGCAGGGTTCATTATGAATAAATTTTTATTATTTCTTTTTACTTTTTTATTTTTGGCTAAAGCTCAGGCATTTGCGACAGATGATTTTATGCTTGATTATATAAATAAAGAACTTGTTCAACAACCGAATGTAAACCTTGAATACGATTATAAATCGACAAAAAAAATTCCGATGTTCTTTCGTATTAAAGAATCTCTTTCAACAAGAAATAAAGATATTTATGAAGGAATGAAGCTTGAATTTGTTTCCGATAGAAATATATATGAAAAAGGAAAAATAATTGTAAAAAAGGGTGATATTGTTGAAGGAAAATTAAAATTAATTATAACAAGCGGAATGAACGGAATTCCACACAGTTTAACCGTTGGTGATTTTAAAATTGACGGTATAAGCGAAAATGCATTAATGGATGAATATTACAAACAAGGGTGGGATAGAGGCTATATTGTATATCCTCTGAAATGGGCATTAACTTTTTTGCCCCCCACAGGTTCACTTACCAATTTTATTAAAGGCGGGCACGCTAAAATTTCAACAAGAGATGAGATTGTTATAAATTATTACCCTGAATGGAACAAATAAAAAGGGGTTTTTGCCCCTTTTTTTATCTTTTGTTTTCAGGTTTTGGCCCCATAAAAGGTTTTGGGTTTTTGTTCATTTCATCTATAAAACTTTTTGGAATAACAATGTATTCTTCTTCCCAAGTTTCTGTTTCATAGTCATCTTTGTTTTTAACATCATTTTTAAATTCGTCAATCATATTCATCATTTTTTTTCTCATTTTTTTATCAAAATTTCTCTGTTTTTCAAAATCTTTTGAAAAATCATCTTCCCACATTTTCATCATTTTCATATGATGCGGGCAATGATGATGCGGTTTTACAAACATCATTGAAAAACAATTGCCGAAAATTCCCCCGATAAAGCCGCCAATAATGCCTGCAGCCAAAAGTTTTCCCATACATTTCATAAAATCTCTTGTGTCGTTATTCATAAAAAACTCCTTAAAATATTGATAAAACTATTTTATTATCTTTATTTCATTTAACAATTACCTGCCGGCTTAGGTAGTTTGGGCTATATAACTTATAAAAAAAGGGTTACAAAATGTTTTTATGAAAAAAATTTTTGTTATTCTTTTTTTAATTTCTCTTTTTTTAACGGCTTGTAATTTTGAAAAAAATGCCCAAAAAACAGTAAAAATTAATGAAATTAAATTTCAAAACATTGATAATAATAAAATTTTCCCGGGCTATATTGAACGTGGCGGAACCATTAACCTTGCTTTCAGATCATCAGGCATTGTTGAAAAATTATTTATAAATGATGGTGATTATGTGCAAAAAGGCAAGCTATTGGCGGTTTTAGATGATGAAGAATATAAGCTTCAAATTAAAAAGGCAAAAACTTCGCTTAATGATAACATTGTTAAATATGAAAGAGCAAAAAGTTATTTTGAAAGAATTTCAAAATTATATGATGCAGGGGGAATTTCTTATAATGAATGGGAAGCAGCCCAAACAAATTTAAAATCAAGCATTAATCAAGTTGCAATTTTAAAAGATGCTCTAAAAATTGAACAGGACAAAGAAAACTACAGAAAAATTTATGCACCCGATAACGGTTACATTATAGATGTTACAAAAAGCGAGAAGGAGTTTATCGGTGCAGGGGAAATATTTGCAACTTTTCAAGCAAAAGGAAAATTAGAAGCAAAAGCGTTTGTTCCTGAAAAAGATGTAATTAATTTAAAAAAGGGGCAAAAGGCAATTTTAACAAGCGAAGTTTTTAAAAATATGCAATTTGAAGGGGAAATTTTAAACATCATTAAAACAAGCCTAAACAAAGGAAGCTATGAGGTTACATTTGGCTTTAAAAAAGATTTTCCCGAATTGTTAACAGGCATGAGCACAAATATTGAAATAATAACGGCACCAATAAAAAATGAAATTTTAGTTCCGATTAATTCTGTTTTTATAGAAAACAATAAAAAATATATTTTCAAATTTAATAAATTAAATGATTTTGAAGGTGAAGCAATAAAACAAGAAATTTTAACAGGCGATATTTTGAAAGATAAAATTATTGTTCAAAGAGGTTTAATTGCAGGCGATTTTATTATTGTTGAAAATTTTTCAAATATTAAAGATGGGGAAATTTTAAAATATTATGAATAAAATTTTTATTGTTGTTTTAATTTTTATCTTTTCTTTTCTTCTTTTTAAAAAAGAAAATTACCCCGATATAAGAATAACTTCAACTTTAATGAATAATTCAGCAACATCTGTTGATAAAAAAATAACACGCCCTATTGAAAAAATTCTTTTTCAAATAGGCGAAATTGAAGATATAAAATCTGAATCTGTTTATGAAAAAAATATTATTGATATTTATTTAAAAAAGAAGCCTTTTTTAAATGTTAATAATATCAAAGATGAAATTGCAAGAGATATTCTTTTAGAAAAAGAAAAAATAGGAAGTGGCGCTGAAATTTTATTTGATGAAAATTTTAATGAAATTTATGACGTTTTAATTGGAATTACAAATGAAAACGGCAATTATGAAGAACTTTATACAAAAACCGAAAATATTAAAGATGAATTTTTAAAATTAAAAAGAAGGGATAAAGTGGCAATTAAAGGGGATGAAGAGCAAACGCTTTATCTGTTCTATAAAAGCCCATATTTTTCAAACCTTAAATTAACAAACGATTTAATAAAAAAAGAAGTTTCAAATATAAACCCGACTTTTGGCGGCGGATATTATGAAACAGGGAAAAATATAATTGAACTGAATTCTGAAAATAAATTTAGAGAAGAAGATGACATTAAAAAAAGAATTATAAATATTGAAGGAAAGCCGATTAAATTAGAAGATATTTTTGAAATTGAAAAAACGGTTAAAATTCCAAAAACAAAATTAACCCTAATAAATGGTAAAAGGGGGCTTATTCTTGCAGTTTCAAAAATGAAAGGGGCAAACGGGTTTTTATTCAACAGGGAAGTTTCAAAGCTTGTAAAAAAATTAAATGAAAAATTCAATGGGGTTGAAATTATTTATAATAAAAAATTGTTTCAAAATAATTATCTTTATTTTGAAATTTTAACAGATAACGGAAGAAATTTTAATGAAACAAAAAATATTGTCCTAAAAGGTGAAGATTTTCTTAATAAAAACAATGTTCAAAACTACACGGCATTTATTGGCTATTTTCCCCCAAAAATAAATAAAAAAGTTTTTGAAGGGGTTGAAAAACCGAATTTTGCAGCATTTATTATAAAAACAAAAAATAAAAATAAAATAAAGCGTGAATTTGAAAATTACCTGAAAAATAATTTTCCTATTGTTCAAATTAAAACAAACTATAAAAACCCGATTAAAGTTAAAATTTCAAACAAAAATTTTGATAATTTCATAAAACAAAAAGAAAATTTTAAAAATGAATTAAATAAAATTAATGGAATTTCTTTTATTTCTGATGATTGGGGCAGAGAAACTTTTTCACAAGGGGTTAAAATAAATGAAAATTTAGCCGTTCAATATGGAATTTCACCTGTTGAAATTTTTAATTTTTTAAACGGCTTTTATAATGGAATTACATTAACCTATTATTTTAAAGATGATGTCAGAATTCCTGTTGTTTTAAAAGGGAAAGATTTTGTTGATATTAATTCACTTGCAATTTATTCAAATAAGGTAAAAAAAATAATTCCGATAGGGGAATTTGCGCAAATTAAACCGAAATTAATTTATCCTAAAATTTTAAGGTCAAATAATGAATACTACGCCATATTTACAATTGAACCCAACAATTTGCAAATAAAAAGA
>DVKW01000072.1 GCA_018715855.1 Candidatus Galligastranaerophilus intestinigallinarum | reverse complement strand
ACCAATTAAAGCCGCATTAACGTTTGCATTTTGAAGTTTTATAATATCATCTCTTGTTTTTATTCCTGATTCTGAAACAAAAAGAATATCACTTGGAACCAATTTTCTTAATTTTAAGCTGTTATTAAAATCAACCTCAAAAGTTTTTAAGTTTCTGTTATTCACGCCAATAATTCTTGCATTTGCTTTTATTGCCATCTGAACTTCATCTTCACTATGTGCTTCAACAAGAACGGATAAATTCAAACTATCTGCAAGTTTTAAAAATTTTGAAAGCTTAGTTTCATCTAAAAGAGAACAAATTAAAAGAATGCAATTTGCACCTATTATTTTTGATTCATAAATTTGAATTTCATCTATTATAAAATCTTTTCTTAAAACGGGCTTTTTGCTTATATTTTTCACTATTTGAACGTAGGAATTATCCCCAAGGAAAAAATATGGTTCAGTTAAAACAGAAATGCAATCTACATTTGCATTTTTATATTCTTCGGCAATTATATTGGGGTGAAAATCTTCACAAATTAAACCTTTAGATGGCGATGCCTTTTTAATTTCCGCAATAATTGCAACATCTTCTTTTTTTATTGCTTTTTCAAAAACAAAATCTTCATTTTGAATTGAAAGAGCTTTTTCTTTTAGGTTGAAATCTTTTTTTAAAATTTCAACTCTTTCTTTTGTTTTATTTGCAATTTTTTCTAAAATGTTCATTTTTGATACCTTTTGGTTGCCAAAATAAACTGTTCAAGTTTTTCTTTAGCTAAACCCTTTTCAATTATATTTTTTGCAAATTCCACACCTTCTTTTATTGTTTTTGTTTTGTCTGTTATATAAAAAGCAAGGGCAGAATTTAAAACAATAACATCTTTTTTGGCATCTTGAATTTTATTGTTAAATACACCCCTTATGATTTCAGCGTTATCATAAGGAGTACCCCCTTTAATTTCATCAAGGGGTGATTCTTTGATGTTGAAATCATTCGGGTGAAATTCACCCACTTCTACAATGCCATTTTTAATTTCTGCAAAATAAGTTTTCCCAAAAATTGAAGCTTCATCAAGCCCGCATTCGCCAAATAAAGTCATTCCCTTTTGAACACCTAAATTTGACATCACATGGGCGCTTGGCACAACTAAATTTTTATCATATACCCCAATTAATTGCATTTTAGCGCCTGACGGGTTAATTAATGGCCCCAGCATATTAAAAATGGTTCTTATTTTAATTTCACTTCTTATTTTTAAAACATTTTTAATTGTAGGGTTATAAATTGGAGCGTGCATAAAGCATAAATTTGTTTCTTTTAAAATTTCTTTGTTATTTTCAGGGCTAAGAGCAATATAACAGCCTAAAGCTTCTAAGACATCAGTTGAACCTGATTTAGAAGATGCGGCTCTATTTCCGTGTTTTGCAACAGGAACATTTCCTGCGGCAACAACAAAAGTTGTGGCGGTTGAAATGTTAAATGTGCTTGCGCCATCTCCCCCTGTTCCTACAATATCAATAACATTTTTATCTAAATGAAGCTTATTTGCTTTTTCTTGCAATAATTTAACACAGGCGGTTATTTCTTCAATTGTTTCGCCCTTCATTCTAAGAGCGGTTAAAAAAGAAGACACTTGCGCATCTGTTAAGCCGCCTTCCATAATTTCATTCATAATGGATGTTATTTCAATGTCGGATAAATTTTCTTTTCTAACCAGTTTTTTAAGTGCGCTTATTATCATAAAAAAGATTATACTAAAAAATTTGAAAAATGGTTATTTAATTAGTTTTCAAATTCTAAAACCGTTTTATATAAAAAATACAAATTCCCAAATTGGGCAATTTACGTTTTTGATTATAATTTTTATTATGATATCAGTGTATATTCATTTCTCTCACTCGTAAACTGTTTTAGCCGAGATAATATCTCGGTTTTTTTTATTTCATTGTAAAGTGAGGAATCCATTTATTTTTAATTTTGTTTAATTTGCCCGATTGCTCTAAACTCTTAATTGTTAAATTAACCATTTTTCTAAGGTTTTTTGTATCTTCGCCCTTTTTAATGCCAACGGCGTAATATTCTTCAGTGTATCTTGCAGGAAGAATTTTATAACCTCTTGTTTCAAGTAAAAGCCCGTATAAAAGGCTGTCATCCGCTAAAATAGCATCTACTTTATTTTGTTTTAAAAGTTCAAACGCTTCTTTATATGTTAATGTTCCAACTGCATTTGCATTTGGTGCAAGCAGTCTTAGGGTTTTTTCGCCGGTTGTGCCCAAAACAATTGCAACAGGTTTATTATTTAGCTGGCTTATGGATGATATTCTTGAATATCTTGGAACCATAATTGCTTGCCCTGCAACAAAATAGGGCCTTGAAAAATCAATAATGTCTTTTCTTCTTTCATTTACACTTAAAGTTGCAATAACAATATCCACCTTCCCTGTATTTAAGGCAGAAATTCTTTCTGATGGTTTTAGGGGAATAAATTTTACATGGCCTCTAAAATCTGACATAAAAATTTTTTTTGAAATTTCATAGGCAATATCTGCATCAAACCCTGTTATTTCACCATTTCTTAAAAATCCGAAAGGCCTTGAATCGGTTTTAATTCCCACATTAATTCTATCTTTTAGCTTAATTTCATCTAAAAGGTCGCTTGGTCTTTGTTCTTGAACACACCCGACAACAAGAAAACATATTAATAAAAATAAAAAACTTAACTTTTTCATTTTTTCATACTACCATAAAAAGTATGAATAAAGAATTTGTTAAGCTGACCCTTTTAAGAATAATATGGATTACCTTAGGCACTTTAATTGCGGCATTTTCCTTGGAATGTGTTTTAATTCCGAATGATGTAATTGATGGCGGCATTGTCGGTATTTCAATTATGGCAAATTATTTAACAAAATATCCCTTAGGTTTGTTTTTAATTGTTTTAAATTTGCCGTTTGTTGTAATGGCTTTTCAAAAATTCGGCAAAATGTTTGTCTTTTTAATGTTTTATGGGCTTATTACTCTTGCTTTATTTTCAGAAGCTTTTTTGCATACAAAATATGTTTTTACAAACGATACCCTGCTGGCTGCGCTTTTTGGCGGAATGATTTTAGGAATGGGCGTTGGCATTGTTTTAAAATCAAACGCTTCATTAGACGGTACAGAAATCATGGCAATGAAGCTTGCGCAAAAACAGCCGTTTTCGGTTGGTGAAATTATAATGTTCTTTAATATTTTTATTTTTACGGTTGCAGGGTTTGTTTATGGGCCTGATAAAGCAATGTATTCTGCTATCACATATTTTATTGCATACAGGCTTATTGATATTGTTCTTCAAGGTTTAAACGAAGCAAAATCCATTTTTATTATAAGTTCAAAATATAATGAAATCGGAAAAGAAATAATGAAAATTCTTGATAAAAGTGTAACATACCTAAACGCTGAAGGCGGCTATTCAGGTGCAAAATCTAAGATGATTTATTGTGTTATAACAAAAATTGAAATTCAAAAAACAAAAGATATAGTTAATTCAATTGACCCTTCTGCCTTTATTGCAATTGAAAACGTTCATGAGGTGGATGGAAAAAGATACAGAAAGAAAAAATGAACACAAAATTAATTTATGAAGCTGTTTATAACGGTTTAATTATTGCAAATACAAGGCTAAACCTTGAAACATATAATAAAATTGAAGTTTCAAATTGTAAAATTAAAAATGAAATTTTAAAAAATGCCTATCTTGCATATAAAACCCAAAGGCCATTGTGCCAAGATACAGGCCAAGTTGTTATTTTCTTAAATATTGGGCAAAATGTGGCTTTAGAAGGTGAATTTATTTATGACATCATAAATAAAGCCGTTTCAGATTGCTATAAGGATAATTTTTTTAGAAAATCAACCGTAAAAGACGCCATTTTTGATAGAACAAATACAGGCGATAACACACCTGCTATTATTCACACAAACTTTATTAAAGAAAATGAAGTTTCAATTTTAATTGGCATAAAAGGCGGGGGTTCAGAAAATATGACAAGATTAAAAATGATGAACCCGACATCTTCCATTGATGATGTTTATGATTTTGTAAAAGAAACGGTATTATTGGCAGGTGAAAATGCTTGCCCGCCTATGACCGTTGGAATAGGCGCAGGCGGAACGGCTGAAGTTGCGGCTAAATTGGCAAAACTTGCACTATTTAAAGGA
>DVKW01000071.1 GCA_018715855.1 Candidatus Galligastranaerophilus intestinigallinarum | reverse complement strand
TTTTTTTAATGATTTTTTGTTAAAAGTCAAAAATATTATGCGAATGTTTTGAAGGTAGATTCAACGTTATCTTCAACAACTTTTTGAACTGCATCCATTTCTGTTGCGATTGCATTTTGTTCAGTATCAAGTTGTTTAAGTTCAAGTTCTAAAGTTTTATCTTTTGCTTGAATTTCTTCTGTTTTAGAGTTGATGTTTGAAACGTTCTTTTCATATCTTGCTTGTTCATATTCATAATCAAGCATTGCTTGAGCGTATGCATCTTCATCTTGAACAGAAACACATTCTAATTCATAAGTATATTCATCGCCATCTACTTCAATTGTAATTGAAGTTGTTCTGCCTGTGTCGTTTTCTTCATATCTTGTGATAGGAATTTCTTCCGTTATTGTTTTTGAAGCCGTATAGATTGAAGACAAAGCACCGATTGTTTCATATTTTTCTTCAATAGAGCCATCAGGTCTTTGGTTTTGAACTTTTGTAAGTTGGCTGTCTGTGAAGTAATATTTTTTACCGTTAATCATAGAATATGAAAGGTAATTTGTAGGAACGCCATCACCATCGAAGTCATAGCTTGAAATGTAATCTTTAGAATTTACATTATCACCATTCAATGCATCTAAAGAAGATTGATTTTCATTTACTTCTTCAAGATAAACAGCGTATGTATTATCACCTGAATTGAACAATTTGCCCGATAAGATGCCGCCATTTACGTTGTATGCATCTGAATAATTCGGGCTGTCTGTTGAATCATAATCTGTTACAGTGCCGGGTGCATAGTCGCTTAATGTGTCATCTTTAATGCTGCCTGTAATAAATTCAGCTTTGTTTTGATAAACGTTAACTGAATGTGAAACAGTAGCAACTGTGCCATCAGGTGTATCTTTTATATTATCAAGAGAATATGTAATATAACCGTTTGCAGATGATATTTTGTTGCTTGAGAATGTATATTGTGTTTTATAGAAATCTGAAGTATCTGGTGGTGTCGGAACATCCATCTTGCTTAATCGAGAATACAAATTAGAGCTTTCATTAGCTAAAGCAGTTCTTTCTTGGTTAATTTGCTGGCCCTCATATTCTGTATTAGATTTTCTTGCCGTCAAAGATAAAAACCTTGCTTGGCTTGCTGCCATACCCATGATGTATGTCTCCTTATCAGTTCCTTGTTATGTAATTTATATCGGTAAACAAATTTAAAAACTTTAGAAAAAAAGGATAAAATCTTAACATTTATTTACAAAAAAAACTGCAAGCTCAAAATTTAAGTTTGCAGCAAATATCAAAATACTATGGAGATGGACTTAACTAAAGTTTATTATGCAAAGGTTTTGAATGTAGATTCAACGTTATCTTCAATAACTTTTTGAACGGCATCCATTTCTGTTGCAATTGCGTTTTGTTCTGTATCAAGTTGTTTTAATCTTAATTCAAGAGTTCTGTCTTCTTGTTGAAGAGCTTCTGTTTTAGCGTTAATATCTTGAACTTGTTTTTGATATTGGGCTTGTTCATATTCATAATCAAGCATTGCTTGTTGATATGCTTCTTCATCCTGAACGGTTTGAACATCAAGTGAGAATTGGTGTGTAATTCCGTTGTCATCCGTAACGGTTAAGGTTTCGTATCTTCCTGTTGAAGATGTTGTAAATATACAAGGATAAGAAACAGATTCTTGATGGCCTACGCTTTGAACGTATGATGAGCTTGAGAAATATGTTCCTTCACCTGCTTGATATTCTGCAGCCGTAACAAAATATGTTTGGCCGTTTAATGTGTATGCCAAAATCGGCTGGTTAAACATTTCTTCTGTTGAACCTTGAGGCGTATATGTTGTAAAATCAGAGCCTAAATAGCTTACTGCAGAATTTGCATTTCCGTTTGCGCTTACATATTTTCCTGAAACATCTGCACTATAAGATGTTCCATCAGGATCGCCCGATTCAATAATACATTCATATGTGCCGTTTGATTGCAAAGTTGCTTCATATGTTTGGCCTGCGATTGTGCAATTAAATTTTTCAGGGTTTTGTTTGTCTTGAGTAACTGAAAGTTTAAGAGCGTATTGGCCGTTTCCTAAGTCTTGAACGTCATAAGCGTATTGGTATTTTCCTGTTTCATCCAAACCGCCTAAGATTTGGTCTTTGGTGTCGCTTAGTTTAAATTCTTCGCCTGCAATCATAACAGAACCTGAAGAAAAATCTAATGTAACTTCAGCTTCTGACGGTTGATATTTATATTCCGTTGCATCTGCAACAACACCGTTTGCTAAACTTATGCTATATTTTGTTTCACCTGTTGCAGTATCGTAAGTTGAATTAATATCGCCTGAATATGCGCTTGTAGTTGCCGCTTGCCAATTATATGCCATATATGAAAGATTTGCATATGTGCCATCCGGCATTGTATAGATACTGTTTAAAGTATATTCCGTTGATTCTGATGAAGAATTATCGAGTTCAGTTGTTTTAAACGTATAAACAGTTTCATAATAATCGCTTGTAGCAGGGGGAGTTGGAACTTCAATAGATGTTAATTTATTGTATAAGTTTGCACTTTCATTTGAAAGAGCAGTTCTTTGTTGGTTAACTTGTTGCCCTTCATATTCAACGTTAGATTTCCTCGCTGTCAAGGATAAAAACCTTGCCTGACTTGCCGCCATACCCATAATTTACTGTCTCCATAGTTAATAAATTAATTTTGATGTTATTAATATCGTCATATTTATTTTCCATCTTTAGAAAGTTGCATTTTTTGTTAACTTTTGTAAACATAAGCTGCAACCTGCACTAACCCTTGGCTTTAAATTAATGAATTGAATTAGAAAGTCAAAAAAAGTATAATAAAATTTATGAAAGTAATTGATATTCATATCCATGGCGGTTTTGGAATAAGCTTTGATAATGCAAAAAAAGAAGATATTAACCTTTTTGCAAAACTTGCCCATAAAAAAGGAATAATGGCATTTTGCCCCACTTTAACAGGCGGCACGATTGAAGAATTAAATAAAAGAATTAAAAATATTCACCTTGCAAAATTAAGCCAAAAAGAAGATGAAGCCTTAATTATAGGTGCCAATTTAGAGGGAACTTTTTTATCTAAAGAAAAACCGGGGGTGCAAAACCCGAATAATTTTTTAGAACCAACAATTGAAAACTTTAAAAAAATTGCAGGCGAATTTGAAGAAGATATAAAAATTGTGGTAATAGCGCCTGAAAATAAAAATTGTGATGAATTTATAAACTATTTAAAATCAAAAAATATAAAAGTTCATTTTGGGCACACTCAAACAAACAGCTTAATTGGTGCAGATGGCATTAACCACCTTTATAACGCAATGGAACCTATGACACATAAAAAAGAAACGCTTATAATAAAAGCTCTTTTAGATGAAAATATTTATACGGAACTTATTGCAGATACCAAACATGTTGTTGAAGATGTTTTAAAATTAACATTTAAAATAAGACCAAAAAATAAAATTCTTTTAATTTCAGATGCACTTCCGATTGCTAATTCAAATTTAGAAAAAATTGAATTTTGCAATAAAACCGTTTTAAAAACAGGCTATGATGAAAAAGGCATTTTAGGCGGCTCTGTTATGCTTTTGCCCGATATCGTTTCAAACCTTATCAAAAAGGGCATTATAACAGAAGAAGAAGCAAACCTTATGGCTTATGAAAACCAAAAAAATTACCTTAAATTAATGCTGTAATCATCTACAAAATCAACATTTTCGGAATTAAAGCCTTTTTTGCCTTCTGCACGTTTTTTTCTGTAGAGCATATCGCAAAATGCCTCTAACCTTGTAACAAAACCTGCTTCGCCTGTGTGCTCGTCTATAGTTAAATTTAATAAAGGCTTATTAAAGTTTTTGGATTTTCTTTTAATATCTTCAATCATTAAACTGTCAGGCCCGCAGCCAAATGCAGTAATAGTTATAACACCATCAATATCAGGTGTTCTTAAAAAATACCCCGCAGCTCCCGACATTTCAAGTTGGTTTGCCCAATAAAGGTCTGTAGAAATAGAATTAAGCCCGTCTTTTAGTTGTTCTTCCGTTAAAGAATAGGCATTAAACACTTTAACTCCCAAAGAATCCAACTTTTTAAATATATCCATACATACTCTTTTATCGTATATATTGTACCCATGGGCAATAAGAGCAACATTTATATCTTTATCGGAATCTGAAGAATTAATAACAACTTTTCCTTCTTTTGCATATTTTAAAGCAGTATCAAAAGGCAAATTATGCTGCATCATAACTCTGAAATTATTATATCTGATAAACCCTTCTTTAATTCCCTCTTGAATTAAATCTTCATCAACTATTCCAAAAGGTTTTACCGCTTGTTTTAAAAATTCAACAAGCCCGAAATTTTTTTCTGATTTGTCAAAAGTGGCTTCAATTATGTTGTAATCGCCTTTTACAACATTTCTTATTAAATCTGGAAGCCCCCTTATTTTTGAACAATTATAAATTTTGGGTGCAACAGATTGAATTGAAGGAACAAAAATATTTTTAACACCTTTTTCAATTAAATTTAAAACATGCCCGACATAAACTTTAATAGGCAGGCAAGTTTCAGTTACAACCAAAGAAGAACCTTCGGATAAGGTTTTTTTGGTGGTGTAATCTGAATATATAATTTCAAAACCCAAATGTTCAAAAAAAGCAGAAATAAACGGGATGTAATTATAATAAATAAGCGCTCTTGGGATACCTATTGTTTTTTCTTTTATTGGCATATAATATCCTTCAAAATATCAATCTTATAAAATAATAACATTAAAAAAATATTATTTGTAACATATTTTTAATAAGGTTTTATATTTTTAGGCAAACTTTCTTTTGTTTTTATTTTAGTATTTATATCAGGAAGTTTATAAATGTGTGTAAATAATATAGGGCAAAATTGCTATATACCAAATTATATGAATACAATGCCGCCAAATTTTCAAAATCAGGCGGCAATAAACCCTTATTACCTTCAAAACCAATACCAACAACAAACTTTTTACCCGTCATTATATTACACAAACAATTTTGCACCAAGCCAAACAAGCATAATTCCACCTGATATTCAAACAAAAAGCGCAGATGGGGCTTGGGAATTAAAAGAAGTAAATAAAACCCCATACGGTGATAATCTTTACAGATACGAGCTTAAAAACGGCCAAACCGTTGTTTTAATGCCAAAGAAAAACGCAACAACAATAATAAAAACCTTTGTTGATGCGGGTTCTATGAATGAAAACGATGAAAACAGGGGAATTTCCCACTTTAATGAACACAATGTTTTTAACGGCTCAAAAAATTTAGAATCAGGAAGATTTTTTAAAGAAGTGGGCAAATTGGGCGCAGATACAAACGCTTCAACAGATTATGCCCAAACAGATTTTTATATAATGTCGCCAATTGTGGATGATAAAAGCTTAAAACAAATTATAGAAATGCATGCTGATATGCTTGTAAACCCTTTATTCCCAAGTGATATGGTAGAAAAAGAAAAAGGCCCCGTTACATCTGAAATCAGCATGGTAAATGACGACATTACAAATAATGCCTTAAATGATTTAGTCAGAAACTTATTCCAAATTAATTCAAAATCGGAAAATTTGGTTGCAGGGTCTATTGAAACGGTTAATAATATAACAAGAGATGATGTTTATAACCACTGGAAAACGCATTTTACGCCCGATAATATGTACACCGTTTTAACGGGAGATTTTAACCCCAATGATGCAATTGAAATTATTGCAAAAAATTTCACAACCCCTGCGGTTAAAGACGCTGATAAATACAGAAAAAAAGAAATTTTAACACCAACTCAAAAATCAATAAG
>DVKW01000004.1 GCA_018715855.1 Candidatus Galligastranaerophilus intestinigallinarum | reverse complement strand
TAATTGCGGTTTTATTGTGGACAAGCTGGAAATTGGCTTTTGTGGGCGTTATTGTTTTAACTGTTGCGTTTTTGCCAATGGCGCTTTTAAGAAAAAGAATTAAAAAAGTTTCTAATGAATCTGCGGTTTTAGGTGGCGGAATTACAACAAACTTTAATGAAACTTACCATGGTAATAAAATTATGACAGGTTACGGCTTGCAAGAAAAACTTTTCCATAAATTTGAAAAGCAAATAAGAAAATCATTCGACCTTACAATGTCTTTATCAAAACGTGCAGGCTGGATGAGCCCCATTATGTATTGTATTGCAAGCGTTGGTATTGCAATTGTTATGTTCTTTGGAAACCACCTTATAATTACAGGCGAAATGACAACAGGCAGCTTTGCAAGTTTTATAACATCATTATTACTTTTATATAAACCGGTTAAAGGCCTGGGCGGCACATTAACAGGGCTTCAAGGCGTTTTTGTTGCAGCATCAAGGGTGTTTGAACTTTTTGATTTGGTTCCTGAAATTAAGGATAAAGAAAACGCTATTGAATTAAAAGGAATTAACGATAAAATTGAATTTAAAAACGTTAATTTTGAATATGTTGAAAATGTTCCTGTATTAAAAAATATAAATTTCGAAGTTAAAAAGTTTGAAACCGTTGCACTTGTAGGCAACTCAGGCGGCGGCAAATCCACCATTGTAAACCTTTTACCAAGGTTTTATGACGTAAAATCAGGTTCAATTCAAATAGATGGTGTTGATATTCGTGATTTTACCTTGTCTTCTTTAAGACAAAATATTTCAGAAGTTTTTCAAGACAATTTCTTATTTTCAGGAACCATTAAAGATAACATTTTAATGGGTAAATTTGATGCAACTGATGATGAAATTCAAAACGCAGTGAAACTTGCCCATTTAGATGAATTTTTAGAACATTTGGAAAACGGCATTGATACCGTTATTGGTGAGCGTGGTGCAAGTTTATCGGGCGGCCAAAGGCAAAGGGTTGCAATTGCAAGGGCAATATTAAAAAATGCGCCTATTATTGTTTTAGATGAAGCAACATCTGCTCTTGATAATAAATCGGAAGCAATTGTTCAAAAGGCACTTGAAAACTTAATACAAAACAGAACCGTTTTTGTTATTGCACACAGGTTATCTACAATTAAAAATGCAGATAGAATTATGGTTGTAAATGATGGTGAACTGGCTGAAGTCGGTTCTCATGAAGAACTTATGCAAATTCCAAACGGCCAATATAAAGCCTTATATGATATGCAATTTAGAAGTGAAGATAAAGAAGCACTTCAAGAAGTATAAAAAATTAATTAATTAATTCTTTAGTCTGAATGTCAAAAAACATAATGTCATTCGGGCTAAAGAAAAATCTTTTTTCGCCTTCAATTGTTTCTTTTGAATTTATAACAGCTTTTATATTGTTTTCTTTAAAATAAACAACTTTAATAGCGCCCGTGTTTTCAACAAAATCTATATTAAAGGTTTTTTCAATGTCGTTTTCTTTTTTATCTAACCTTATATTTTCGGGGCGAATGCCTATTATAACTTTTGTTTTGTCTTTTAATTTATCTGTATAATTATTCGGAATTAAAAACTCAATATCTTTTGTTTTAATTTTATTTTCAACAACATCCCCTTCAATTAAATTCATTGGGTATGTTCCTGAAAATGAAGCAACAAAGGTGTTTTTCGGGTTTTTAAAAATGTTTTCAGGTGTATCTTTTTGAAAAATTTTACCTTCATTTAAAATTACAATTGTATCTCCCATAGTAAGCGCTTCTGTTTGGTCATGGGTTACATAAATAAAGGTTGTGTTTAATTTTTGATGCAGCTTTTTAATTTCCACCCTCATATTTGCTCTTAATTTTGCATCTAAGTTAGACAAAGGTTCATCCATAAGAAAAATTTTAGCATTTCGAACAATCGCCCTGCCTAAAGCAACCCTTTGCCTTTGGCCGCCTGATAGTTCTTTTGGTTTTCTTTTTAAAAGTTCTTCTAAACCTAAAATTGAAGCCGCCTCTTTTACTTTTTTTTCAATTGTTTTTTTATCCTCATTCCTTATTTTTAGGGGAAATGCCATATTTTCATACACCGTTAAATGCGGGTATAATGCATAGCTTTGAAAAACAAAGGCTATATCTCTATCTTTGGGGTGAATATCATTTACCTTTTTATCATCGATAAAAATTTCACCCGAATCAGGCTGTTCTAAGCCTGCAATTAACCTTAAAAGTGTTGATTTTCCACAACCTGAAGGCCCCAATAAAATGCAGAAAGATTTATCTTCAATTTCTAAATTAATATCGGATAAAACCTGTTTTTTAACCTTTTCAGATTCAAAACTTTTATATATATTTTTAAGGCATAATTTTGCCATAAGCTAAATTTTTTCCATCGGTAATAAAATGCAAGCCATTGTGCCTTGAGAAGGTCTGGAATAAACCCACATATCGCCTTTTAAGTTTTTTACATGCCTGTAACAATATGAATAAGCCAATTTTGCATTTAAGATTTTTTTATTTG
Organism: Candidatus Galligastranaerophilus intestinigallinarum; assembly: GCA_018715855.1. GTDB lineage: Bacteria > Cyanobacteriota > Vampirovibrionia > Gastranaerophilales > Gastranaerophilaceae > Galligastranaerophilus_A > Galligastranaerophilus_A intestinigallinarum. The sequence goes on along the minus strand of DVKW01000004.1, from coordinate 10,459 downwards.
TGGAAGAATCCATATAATATGGGTTAAAAATGTTTTCAACGGCCGATTGCGGCATGATAAGCCCTGAATCTTTTATTTCAAAAAGGGCGTATTGTTTTTTAACATTTTCATCTTCTGCTTCAATGTTTTTTTCTTGCAGAAATTCAATTGGGGGGTTCCCCACATTCATTGATATTGTTCCTATATCTGTTGATTTAAGGGAAACATCAAGAATGGCTTTAATGAACGCTTCAATGGCCAACGGGTCAAGAGATGAACTTCTTGTTAAGAAAGAAGAAAAATCATAAGTAAAGTTTAACTTTTTCTTTGCAAAAAGAACTTCATAATTTTTGGCAATTGAAGTTAAAAGGTCTGCTAAGTCAAAATTTCTGTATTCATAATTATAAAGATTTGATTCAACTTCAAAATATTTAAACAACAAAGTTAAATCATAAGATAAATCATTTGAATTTTTATTTATAATGCTTACATATTTGTTTGCTTTATCGTTTAATTCGCCTGCAACCCCATCGTTTAGGGCTTTTGAAAAATTAGTAACGGAATTTAAAAGAGAAAAAATTTCGCCTGAAATGTTTGTTAAAAATGTATTTTTTTCATCTATGATTTTTTTGGCTATTTCATATTCGCCGTTTATCATATTTTGCATTTTATAATTTGCGGTTATATCTCTTATAGAAACATAAACCTTGTCAAATTCTTCATTTTTGGCTGCTGCTACTTCAACAAAAATATCTTCTTTTTTGTTTGTTGCAGCTTTTGTAATTGAAGTTGTTCCTGTTTGAACAAGCTTATTTAAAAGAACGGAACCGCCTTGAATGAATTGCGAAAAATAAGAACCTATAATTTCAAGCTTATTAAACCCTAAAATTTTAACGGCTTTGTTGTTTATATCTAATATTTTGCCATCCATTGAAACAACTAAAATGCCGTCAGGAAAAATTTCAAATATATCTTCTTTTTTGGGCTTATTGAAAAGTGAAAAAAGGTTCATTAAATCAATCCGTCTAAATAACTATTTTTACAAGTGTCATGTTAGCATAATGTAAAAAAAATTCAAATTTATTTGCCTATTTTTTATTAATTTTTTTTAACTTAATTATTTGTATTGTTTTATTTTTTCTGTTAGTATCAATTTTAGGAAGTATGTTATCAATATCACTTACACCTAGTTTTATATTTATGATTGCAGGGTTTCTTTTGTCCCTGTATACCTGCGTTTCAAATGATGTTATTCAAACACTTGGCACATATTTAAGCGCAAATCGTGAAAAACCTTTTTGGATTTTATGGATTTTTTCAGGTAGTGTCTTAATTTTAACTTTTGCACTGGGGTGGTATCTAAATGACGGAGATATGGCATTTGGCCGTTTAGCAAGAATTCCGCAGCCTGAAACTTTTTATTGGTGGCATCTCTTGCCTCCTTTAATATTAATATTCTTAACCAAAAAAGGCATTCCTGTTTCAACAACATTTTTAATTTTAAGCGTGTTTTCAACAAACCAAGTTATAGGTTTAATGCTTGCAAAATCTTTTGTAGGTTATCTTTTAGCTTTCATTGTTTCGATTATTATATATTTTATTATTGCAAGGCCTGTTGAAAAAGTGTTTTTATATTCAAGAAACAAGAAAATTTCAAAAGGCTGGCACATAGCAAAGTGGGTTGCAACGGCATATTTATGGTCGCAATGGCTAATGCAAGATGCTGCAAACCTTTTTGTTTATCTTCCAAGAAAGCTTCCTTTGCCTGAAATGATTTTATCGGTTTTTGCATTTACCTTGCTTTTGGGTATTGTTTGCTATCGAAAAGGCGGCGAAGTTCAAGAAATTGTTCAATTAAAAACAAATACTCAAGATGTAAGGTCTGCAACAATAATAGATATTATCTACGCAACTATTCTTCTTTATTTTCAACAGGCAAATAATATTCCAATGTCAACTACTTGGGTGTTTATAGGCCTTTTGGCAGGCAGAGAAATTGCAATGTATAACAGATTAAGGTTTGAAACCCAGAAAAAAGTTTACAAGCATGTTTTAAAAGATTTCCTAAAAACAGTTTTTGGGCTTGTTATTTCAATAATCACTGTTTTTACAATTAATCATTTTGATGAAATAAAAGCTACAATTTACCATTATTTGAATTTATAAAGAAGAATAAGTTTTAAAATGGGTTTTTGAAACATTTTTTAATTCTTCAATGCCGAATTTTTCCTTAAATTTTTTCCCTTGAATTAAAACATTTTCCCCTGCGCCTTTTGGAAAAGTCATCTCATATTCTTCGTTTAATTTTGAAATTCTTTTCACAAATTCACACCTTGCAAGAATTGAGGCTGAAGCAACGGCGCAATCTGCCTCTGCTTTTGTTTGTTGAATTACTTGAATTGTTTTGCCTTTTTGCTTTAGTGCATTTAAAATAACTCTTTCATCTGCAAATTTATCTGAAATTGCAATTTTTGCATTTGTTTTATTTAATAAATTTTCAATAACGGTTGAATGCCCCCATGCAAGAAGGCTGTTTAAGTTTTTAAATTTTGAATAAAGCTCATTATATTTTTTATTACCTATAGCAACAATATCAAAAATTGAATTTTCTTTTATGATTTCTGCTAAAGTTAAAATCTTTTTATCATCCAGTTTTTTTGAATCTTTAATTCCCTTTTCTTTTAAAAAATTTGCCTGCTTTTCATCTAAATAACAGCCTGCAATAATAAGCGGGCCAAAGAAATCTCCTTTGCCGGATTCATCCACACCAATATGTGGAAATGGCGCAATGTCGCCTTCTGTTTGCGGTTTTAATTCGCATTCAAAATTATTATCTAAATATTTTTTAACTATATAATCAATGTCTTTACCTTGAACTAAAACTTTGCCCGTTTTATAAAAAGTGAATTGCCAGTTTTTGTTTTTGGCTTGAAAAAATGTATAATCGGGAATTTTAAATTCACAATCTTCATTGCTTAAAACTTCTTTATAATGCACCCATAGATTCGGGTCTAATTTTATAGAATACGATCCCAATTTACATTTTTCTCCATACTAAAAAGTGAATAATGCTGGTCTTCGCCGCCTGTTAATAAAAGGTTATATTTTTCTGCCAGTTTTTTAACCGTTTTTCTTGAATGAAATTTAACAATTCTTGTAATTCTATCGTACGGGTAATAAACTTCAACGCCATCAAGCCCCATTTTAACAAGTTTTTGAATAAACCTGTCCAAACTTAAGCACCAATAGCAGCAAGGGTGCGCCAAAACAGCAATGCCGCCTGCTGAATGTATTGCATCTATAACTTTTTTAGGGTTTCTTGAAGTTAAAATTCTTTTCGGAACTTCCATAATTCCTTTTTCGAATTTTGCTGTTAGTGCATTTAATTCGGGGTTATTAATATCTACGTTGTAGCCTAAAATGTGGGGCAAGTTGAGGTCAAAAAAGCAATCAAATTCAACGCCAACTATAAGCCCATCGGGCATTTTTTCAAGGTGCTTGTAGCCTTCAATTGAATTGTGGTCTGTAATTGAATAATATTTTAAATTCAATTCTTTTGCTTGTTTTATAAGCTCGTTAAATTCTACCCTGCCATCTGAATATGTTGAATGGATGTGCAGGTTAACGTTTTTAAAAAAATCATTTTTGGTAAATTGTCTAAATATATTTTTCATAAAAAATGCTATAATAAAACCTATCTTAAAAAATTATATACCAAAAAAGGAGTTTATTTATGTCAAGTGAAAGTTTTAATCTTGAAGCGCCAACTGAGCCCGTTTCAATGTTTTCTTGTTTGAAAATTGGCCTTGGTGCACTTTTTAAAAACTTTGTTCCGTTTTTAAAAATGTGCCATTTTCCAATATTAAACGTTATTTCAATGCTTTTAATGTTATCCCCTGCCATTTTAATTAAATTAAAATCGGGCTTTTTAGGGCTTATTGTAGGCGGAATTTTATTTATTGTAGGACTTGTTTTATTTTTTGCTTCATTTTGGAAATCGCTTTTAGGGTTTGTTGCAATTTCATATATGGCTAAAGACATTTATGAAAATAAAGAAATTCAAGAACCTTCAATATATTTCTCATACGTAGAAAAATATTCTCTTCAATATTTAAAATTTAACCTTTGGCTAATTGTTTTTGGAACGATTTATTCATTGTTATTTGCTATTGTAGCAGGCATTTTAACTGTGCTTTCAATGAACCCTGCCACTTTTGTTTTTGGGCTTGTAGCTCTTGTTGTTTTAAGTGCAGTATTTTTTGGTTCTGTTATATATGGCCTTACATTTTCATACATTTTTTGGGCGTATGGCAATAAAGATGATAATATTTCGATTATAAACAATGCTATTTCATGCTCAATTAAAAATTTATTATCTGTTTTTGTTTTCTTTTTCACATTAACCACATTAATTCCTGCTGTTGTTTATTTTGTTATTTTGGTTCCTATTGGAATAATACTTGGAACAGAAGATGTTAAATTGGCAAGTTCAGCTCTTAGTCTTGTTTCATTTTGGTTTATTTATTATTTTGTTATGTTTGTTTCAACAAGATATTATTTTGAACTTATTAAGAAAAAATAAAAATACTTGAAAAAAATAAAGTTTAGATGTAGAATAATAAAGCTAAACTTGAGAGATGGAGATAACAGAAATGATTGAAACATTGATTAATTTAGTACGACGTTTATTATGGAAAGATGAGATGGCTTTCTGTAAGATTTATATTGAAGAATAATTTCTAAAATCATAACTAAAAGCCTTCTTAAAAATAAGAAGGCTTTTTATTTACAAAAATTAAATTTAGGCAAAAAATAAGCAACAAATTTTATTCAAACTACTTAAAACAAACGAAGGACTTCAAAAAATTATGTTTAATAAATTAATTGATACAAAACGAAAAAATGCCACGGTTCAAAGATTATTGAACCTAATTTGGGGTTTGTAATTTTAAGGTAAAGGAAACAACAAATGGCAGAAATATCCAAAGTATCAACAATATCTAAAATTTTTACAAAATTAGGCGATAATACAGGCTCTCTTGTTCCGATGTATGCAAAAGATGTTACATCTGATACACTTACATCATTAACATATTTTAAAGAGGGCGGCAACAGAGACGGGGCCGAAAAAACTTTCGAAGAATTCGGAACAGGTGTAGTTTGGCTTGGCGGAATTCCTTTTATAAAGAAAATTTTTGATAAAACGGTTTATAAAAAATCAGGCATAAGCCCTGAAATTGACGCTAAAAGGCTTTTTGATTCGTATGGTGAAAAATCTGTGGATTCTGTTGAATTTGCTCAAAAGAAAGCTGCTTCATTGGGCGAAAAATTCAAAGAACAAGCAGACGTTTTAGCAGATACCGTTAAAAATAAGGCAAAAGCAAAAAATCTTGCACTTGCAAAATTCGGCATTGCAACGGCGCTAACAGGCCTTGGCTTGTTTGGAATTATTACCTATAAACAAAAACAAACAGAAAAAGCAATTGAAAAGCAAGTTAAAGAAAAACTTGCAAAAGAACAGGTTTTAAAAAACAGTTTGTCTGACAATGAAGTTTACCAAACCTTTAAGGGCAATAAAAAGCAAAATAACCCTTCATTTAAGGGGCTTGGAACATTTGTTATGTCTAACCCCATTGCAAACACATCTCTTGTAGATTGTGTAATTACAGGCACAAGGCTTACACAAGCAAGAAAAGGCGAAAGGTTTGAAGTTGGCTTAAAAGAAGCTTGCGAAATTGCATTTATATATGGCCTTGCAGCGCCTTTACAAAAGGGCATGGAATTAATCGGCAAAAATGTTTTCAAAAGGCCAATTAACCTTGATTATTCGGTTTTAGATTCAGATGTTATTAAAAAGGCAGTAGAAGCGGAAAAAGCTTCAAAAGGTTCATCAAAGCTTGTTCAAGATGCAAAAGCGCTTATAGAAACCATGAACTATAGCTCGCAAGGAACAAAAGAAAGCTTTATTGAAAAAGCAAAAGGCTTTATAAAAGGTGCCAAATTTAATGAAAAAGCAAATGAAGCATCTAAAAAAGCAATTGATTTTGTATTTGATAATCAAGATTCGCCTTTAATGGATGTATTTAAGAAAACAGGCGACATTGCAACCTTTAAAACAAAAGAAGGCGTTGAACAATTAAGTTTGCTCACAAGTATTGATTCAAACAAACTCAAATCAACCACTAAAAATGCGGTTGAAATTGTTGAAAATGCAGCAAAAAACAATGATATAGAAAAATATTTAAAACAAACAAAATTCTTAAAAGGTGCCGCAATTGTTGCAAATATTGGAATAAGCGCAGTTTTAATGGGGTATTTGCAGCCTAAATTAAACCTATATTTAAGAAAAAAATTAAACAACGGCGACAACACAAACCCTGCAATTGCCCAATTAACAAAGCAATATGAACAAAAATTTTCATTTGAAGGAAACAAAAAAGCTTAAGGTGCAATAATTGCCATTTCGCAGTTTTTGCAATCAAAAATAATCGGGTATTTTTTGTTTTTTTCATCAACCAAAAATAATTCGCCCTTTTCTTTGGGGTTATTTTTAAGGCACAAGTTTAAGCTTCTTCTTATGCAATGTTTGCACCTCATAATTTCTTTGCCTTTAAAATCGCCTGTTTTTTCCAAAGAAAATTCTTTTGGTTTAATTTTAAGCATTTCATAAAATTCAAAGGCTTTTTTGTTAAAAATATTTAGCCTGTAATCTGTTTGGTTTTCTGTATATTTTGTGGGAGTTATTTTTGTTTTTGAAGGTTTTTTATAATTTTTTAATCTTAAATTTTCAAGTTCTAAAAACAAATTGCGCCTGATTTCATTTAAAAGCGACAGTGGCATAAAAGGAATTTTTTTCCCTTCAAAAATAATTTCTTCCGCTCTAAAAATGCTATCACCCGTTTTTTTGAAGCATTTTTCAATATTTTGCTTCATTTTTTCCATATCTTTTGCTTGTTCAAAATTTTCAATTTTATATGAAACTTTGTTTTTATTGTCTGTTAGGGTGATTTCATTTTCATTTATTTTGAATGCAGCTGAAATTAGCCTTTTTGTTTTTGAATTTTTAATTTTATTTTCAAATTCAACATCTTGGTTTCTAAAAATTTCAATTCCTTTTTTTAAATTCGGTTGAAAATTATTTGGAAAAATTTTATTTCCTTCAACCTTATTTACCAAAAACCCCTTTAAGCCTTCATTTGTTAAATAGCAAAGCCCATCTTGCGGGTTTATTTTTGTTTTGTTTGATAAATTAATTGTAAAATATTTTTTATCTGAAAAATTAACTTTTCCTAAATATTCCCCTTTTGATTTTGGAGTTTCCATTGATGTAATATCTTCTTCTTTACCCAAAAAATAGCTTGTATAGCCCCTATTAAAGGTTTTATTTATATTTGGGGTGAAATCAGAATAAATTTTGCCATCTGATGGTTTATTTTTGCAAATTTCATCAATTAAATTTCTGTAAAATAAAACAACATTTTTAACATAAGTTTCATCTTTTAATCTGCCTTCAATTTTAAATGATGTAACACCAATATCGATTAATTCTTTTATATAATCTTTTGCGCAAAAATCTTTTAGAGAAAGCAAATATTTATCTTTTGCAATTATTTTGCCGTTTTTATTCATAAGGGAATATTTTTTTCTGCATGCTTGAGCGCATTCGCCCCTGTTTGCAGAGCGCCCGCCAATATATGCGCTCATATAGCATTGGCCTGAATATGAAACGCAAAGTGCACCATGGATGAAACATTCCAGTTCAATGTTTGTATTTTTTCTAATTTCTTTTATTTTATCAATGCTTAATTCTCTTGCTAAAATTGCCCTTTTTATTCCCAATTTTAAAAAAAATTGAACCTTTTCTTTTGTTCTTATGTTGCATTGTGTGCTTGCATGAAGCTCAATATCGGGTAAATTTGAATTTAAAAGCCCCATATCTTGAAAAATAATTGCATCAACACCGATTTCATTTAATTCATATATTAATTTAACCGCTTCTTCAAGCTCATTGTCATCCAAAATAGTGTTTATGGTTACATAAATTTTTACGTTAAATTTATGTGCATATTGAACAAGTTCTTTTATATCTTCTAAATTATTCCCTGCATTTTTTCTTGCACCAAAACTTGAAGCACCTATATAAATGGCATCTGCCCCGCAATTTATAGCAGCTTTTGCACAAATTAAATTTTGTGCAGGTGCCAATAATTCAACCGTTTTACTTTTATTTACCATATATTTTATTTTACAATAAAATGCACTATAATACTTTTATGAAAAAGATTTTTGTATTATTTGTTCTCACTTTTTTTGTGGCTGCTTCTTATGCGGCAGGTGTTTCAAAAAGTGTGCAAAATGCCCCAAAAGGAGTTCATGCCCCAAGAGGAAACAGCTATTATAAATCAATTCTTCATACCAATGAAGGTATTAAGGGCAATTACCAAATAATGAAATCGCAAAATTCAACCGGTTTAACAAAACCAACAACCCTGACAAATACGGTTCAAAGCAAGCCGTCTGTAGTGCCGTCTACCCCAATTAAGCCTGCTATTCCAAACTACAGGCCAACAAACAGATATTTGCCCGCTTTATATACCTATGGCTTTTCAAGTGCAGATGATGACAAGCAAGAAATAAACATTCAAAATAATACTTATAATTATTATTCTACAGGGGCAACTGCTTCTCAAGGTGTAGCAAACAATAAAGAAGAAGTAAAAAAAGAACCCGAAAAATCTTTAAAGGCAACAATTGAACAAGAAAGAGCAAATTTAAAGAAAAAATATTCAAGCATTTTATCAAACAAAACTATGAGTAATGAAAAAATGTGCTCTAAAATGGCAGGGTATTTTCCAAATGCCGATTATCAAGAACTTGACCGTGTTTTAAACAGTGTTTTATTGCTAAACTGTGATATCGAAAAATTAAGGCCTGATGATGTAATAAAATAATAAATTATTGCCCAAAAATCTTTTTTTTGATTAAATCAAATTAAAGATTTTATGGAATTTTACTTATGCAAACTGTATTATTTGATCCCGGTTATTCCGATTGTATTCTTGGCGTTTCAGACAATGTCGAATTTATGTACAGCGCCTTTGTTCAATCGTCCATGCCTTTAAAACAAAAGAAATTTCAATTTTCAATTTTGTTTCCCAAATTAAAAAAAATGCTCTCTCAAAACGTTTCTTTTTATTTGGGGTGTCTTTTGTGGGCGGTTTATCTGAAAAGCTTAAAAAATGCCGTTTTTGAAAATAACCCCTGTCTGGATACTGAATTTGATGAACAAACCGCATACGATGAAACTAATTTTTTAATCGATTTTATCAATGACAAATTCAACAAAGATGCCAAATATTACATAAATGCAACATATAAAAAAGATGAAAGGTATATTACGGTTTTAAAAACCTATAACGAATTTTTAAAATTAAATGAAGGGTTTAAAAATGTTAAAACAACTGCAGATATTAACCTTCCGTCTAATTTAAAAGTTCCTTCAACGGGTGAACTTAAAACAATAAAACAAAAAATTGATGAGGCGATCAGCCTTAAAGATTTAACAAAACTTTTTGATGTTTATGAACTTATTTTAGGGTAGAAAATGCAAAAGAAAAAGAAAAAATTTGTTATAGATATTAAAAATATGGGCATAAATATTGATAAAAACGAATACCGAGAAATTGTTCTTTCAAATTCAAGCCATCCTGAAATTATTCAGAATTTTAAAAAAGGCTTAAATAATACTTCTAAATAATCCGGTTTACAAAACTTAAACAAAATACTTGTATAATTTTAAGTTTAAGTATAAAATAAGCTATATCCACATAATCCGAAGATTTAATTTTTATTTGTCTGAAAGGGATTATCTAAAAGAGATTATTTTTTAAATAAATTGCTATTTTACGATTCGATGGAGAATAAAAAGGCCTAAGGCCAAAGGAAACTTTTTAATATGTATACAAATAAATGTATCAAGTGCGGGAAGGAATTTGAAACTAAAAACCCAAAAAGGGTTATTTGCCCCGATTGTCTATACCCCGATAAAGCACAAACACCAACAGGTGCTGATAATAGACCTGCAAATGCAACAGAAACATTAAGAAGCTATAGCTTTGGTAATGATAACCCCCAACCAATGCAGCAAAGATATAATAAGCGCCCTTATAATAATCAAGGCGGTCAATATCAAAGAAACGACAACAGAAGAAATTATCAAGGCGCAGGCTTCCAAAGAAATAATGACGGCCAAAGGCGTTCATTTAACAATAACAGGCCGCATCAAGGCGGGTTTAACAAAGGCGGGTTTAACAAAAAAAGACCGCCGCAAAAGCAAAAAACGCTTCTTGTAAACAGAGAACAATTGGCTCAAATTGAAGAAATGTATAAAAAAATGCTTCCTCTTCCAAACCCCGATGCCCATGAAGTTATTGCACAGGCAATCGGTTTGGAACCGAAAAAAGTATTCTTTGGCATTAAT
>DVKW01000070.1 GCA_018715855.1 Candidatus Galligastranaerophilus intestinigallinarum | reverse complement strand
ATAACAGGCCGCATCAAGGCGGGTTTAACAAAGGCTGGTTTAACAAAAAAAGACCGCCGCAAAAGCAAAAAACGCTTCTTGTAAACAGAGAACAATTGGCTCAAATTGAAGAAATGTATAAAAAAATGCTTCCGCTTCCAAACCCCGATGCCCATGAAGTTATTGCGCAAGCAATCGGTTTGGAACCGAAAAAAGTATTCTTTGGCATTAATTTAATAAGGCAAAAGTTAATGCTTCCAAAAATTTCCATGCCAAAAAGAAAACTTGCCCTAACCCCTGATCAATTAATGGCGATTAAGAATTTATACGAACCATTGTTGCCGCTTCCACCAATTGGCTGCCATAAAATTTTGGCTGCACAATTAAAAATGGATGAGTGGAGAGTGCATGTGGGAATTGGCTTAGTCAGAAAACAAATGGGGCTTGACAGGTGGAACCAAGAAAGAGAAGATGCCCCCGAAGAATACAGGAAAAAAGCCGAATAATATAAGTTTAAAAGCCCTTTTATTTAAGGGCTTTTTTTAATATTAATTTTTATTACAAATTAAATTTTCCGCTAAAGTTTTAATTTATAGTGCCGATACAAATTTTGTAAGGAAGACAATTTGGTTTATTTAGAAAGCGAGGCACTTATAATGTTTGAAGCAATCAGTTTAGTTATTTTTGCAGGTGTTATGTATTTTTGCCTTGTTGTTGCGCCAACAGTTGTGGAATTTTGCGGAAGCGAAGAATTTAAAAAATCATATTTAGCTCACCTTGCAAGTGAACACTTAACTTCATTCGGAAAATAATTTTACCTTTTCGTATTCTTTATATATTTCCCCTTTCACAAAAAAAGATGCTGTTTTTGCTCGAGACAGCATCTTTTTTTATTTGTATATAAAGCAAAAAACCGAAAGGAATTCCTTTCGGTTTAAGCTAAAATCTTTTTAAACACCTCTAATCTTACATAAGCCCCAAGACTTTTTTGTACCAACTAAATGCTTCAAGTTCAACACCATTAAATGTGGTTTTTAAACATTGTTGTTTAAGATAATTTTGAAATTCATCGTTGAATTTCGATTTAATGGGTGACTTAACTTTGAGTTTTTCTGCTAAAGCAACCATGAAATGCCCCCTTCCTTTAACACACAGCACTTTAATTTATAATATGAACAACACCATTTTCTAGATTATATCATATCTTTTTAAATAATTAAATAGTCTGAAGAAAAAAATTTGCTTTTTTTCAGCAAAATTTGATATTTTTTTTGTAAATTTTTGTAAAACATAACTCTTGCAACAATTTACAAGCCTAAATCACAATTTCTTTTTCTTCTCTATATGTCACATACCCGTTTGGCGTATTTGGCGGCCTTTTTAAGAATTTTCTTTTTGTGTAAATTACACTTGCTTTGCTTGAATTTTTCATTGGAGAATTTTCTTTTACAATTTTTGCGGCATATAAAAGAATTTCATTTGTTATTTCTTTTTCATCCTGTTTAATGATTAAATGAGAAGATGGTGAATTATAAGCATGAAGCCAGATATCTTCTGGGTTTGAAAGTTTTCTTATAATGTAATCGTTTTGTTTATTGTTTTTGCCTAAAAGCATTTTATAGCCTTTATATTCAATTAATTGAACTTGAATTTTTTCTTTCTTTTTTTCTTTTTTTGGCTTTAAAAGAATAAATTCATCAATTTCATCTTCAATTTCATTTAATTCAACAATATTATCTGCATTTTGAACCGAAAATAAAATGTTTTCTATATATTCTTTATTATTTTTTGCATCTTCTTTTCTTTTTTCATAAATCATTTTTGCAGATTTCAATTTTGAATAAAGCTTATAATATTTTTGGGCATTTTCGCTTGGTTTTAATTTTGGGTCAAGTTCTATTTCCAAATTTTCTAAAACAATTTTTGAACTGCCTTCTTTAATAAGGTAAATATATTGCAAAATAAGGTCGCCCGTTTTTTTGTAGCGTTCAAATTTTTCATCGTTTATTTTTTCTTCTAAAATTTTATTTTCTTTTTTTATTTTGGAATTTAAAATTTTAGTTAATTCAAGCTTTTTGTTTTTTATGATGTCTTTGGTTACTATTTTTGAATAATAATTATAAATTATTGAATTAAAATTTTCTTCTTTATTTCCCCAAAATTCTTTTATTAAATTTGGGCTAAAAACTGCATTTTGAAGCAGTTCAAATAGTTCAACATCACTTTTTGCTTTGTTTGTTAAAAATTCAGCAAAGGGTTTTGTAAAATAATAAAAGTTTTTATTAATATCGCTTTTATTTTCTAAAAAAGTTGAATAGCTTGTTTTTAAAATATCAAGTTTATTTTGCTTGGGTGGCATTATATATTTTATTCCGCCATAAATTTCTCTTATTGAACTTTTATCCGGTGAAACATTGTGGCAAGAACCAATAATAAGCCCTGTTTTTTTGTTGTACAAAATTATATTTGAATATTTGCCCATTAATTCAACAGCTAAAATTGAACTGTTTAAAATGCCGAATTCATCAAAAACATTGAAATGAAATTCAATTATTCTCTCATATGGAACAATTTGAGCATTAATTATTTTTGCGCCTTCCAAATATTTTCTTAATTGCATGCAAAACATTGGGGGTTTGTTTGGAATTTTTAGAAGATAATCGTTTTTATCTTCAATAAAACAAATGTGCTGGTATTTTGGGTCAATATTAATATAAAGTTTTCTGTTTTCGCCTAAATTTCTTATATAAAAAATAACCTCTTTTCTTGATGGCATTTGAATTTTTTGAATAACGCCACCTATAAAGAAATTTTTATTTTCTTCAAAAAAGAATTTTAAAGTTAGAGAATCTAGGTTTTGCATATTTTTATTGTATTATAAAAGTTATGGAATGCTATTATTTTGGAACATTTAACCCCGTTCATCAAGGGCACATTAAAACCGCAAAAGATATTATATCTAAATTGGGGTTTAATAAAGTTGTTTTTGTTCCTGCGTATATTCCTTGCCATAAAGAAATTAAAACAAATTCAGCAGACAGGCTTAATATGTTAAAGCTTGTATCTGGCGGTAACATTGAAGTTTCAGACATTGAATTTAAGCTTCCTAAGCCTTCTTATTCATATAGAACGGTTCAAGAAATTTTAAAACATAAAAAAGAGGGCGAAAAAGTAAATTATATTATAGGCTTTGACGCTTTTAAAAAAATTGAAAGCTGGAAAAATTCAGACTATTTAATGAAAAATGTTCACTTTATTGTTTTAAAAAGAACAGGTGAATTAAGGGCAGAAATTGAAAAATTAAAAGAAAAAGGCTTTGATTTTGAAATAACGGATTCCATTGATACAATTGATATATCATCAACAGAAATTAGAGAAAAAGTTAAAAATGGCGCTGATATTTCAGGGCTTGTGGATGAAAAAGTTAAAAGGTATATAAAAGAAAATGAACTCTATAGATGAAATTAAAAATTATTTAAAAGAAAATTTATCTTCCGAAAGATATTTTCACACATTAGGCGTTATGCAAGAAGCAATTGAACTTGCAAAAAGATATAATGCAGATATTAAAAAAGCTGAAATAGCAGGTTTATTGCATGATAATGCAAAATGTATGACAAAAGAAGATTTAAGAAAATTTATAAGCGAAAATTTGCCCGATTTAGATAAAAACGAATTAAAAAATTATAAAACGCTCCATGCGCCTGTCGGGGCTTATTTTGCAAAAGAAAAATTTAAAATTTCAGACCCTGAAATAATTTCTGCTATAAGATGGCACACATTGGGCAGAGTTAATATGACATTATTGGAAAAAATTGTATTTTTAGCGGATAAAATAGAAAAAAATACAAGAGATATTGAATATAGAAACCAAATTATAAAAATTTTGGATGAAAATGAAGGCGAATTAGGCTTAAATAAGGCCTTATTCAGATGTTTTATTGAAACTGTTAAAAGTTTAGCTGAAAGAAAGCTTTATATATGCACCACTACAATAGATGTTTACAATTGGTTACTTGAAATAACAGAAAATTAGCAAAAAAAATATTTTTGTATTACAATCGTAACGGTAAAATTTTGGCATATAAAAGAAGCAAATTACAGAGAGGGTTTTTTGTCTAAAAGTTCTAAATTAACATTATTTATATTTCTTGCGCTTGTTCTGGGCGTTATTTTCGGCTGGTTAGACCCTGCCCATGCTTCAAAAATGCAGCCTGTTGCAGATGCATTTTTAAAAATGGTTAAAATGATTATTGCGCCCTTAATTTTTGCAACGCTTGTAGTTGGCATAGCAGGCCATGGTGATGTTAAAAATTTGGGCAAAATCGGGCTTAAAACAATTATTTATTTTGAAATAATCACCACATTTGCCCTTGTTTTGGGGCTTGTTATGGCAAACATTTTTAAACCCGGAGTAGATTTTAACATAGATTTATCAAATGTTTCCATGGCAGCAGTGGAAAAAATGCAAAATGTCCATATAGACCATTCTTTAACCCATATGATTTTGGATATGATTCCGACCTCTGTTTTTAAAGCAATGGCAGAAGGGAATTTATTGCAAATTGTTGTTTTTGCAATATTTTTTGCGCTTGCAATTTGTGCTGTAGGCCAAAAAGCAAGGCCTGTTTTAGACTTTTTGCATTCAACCTGTGAAATTATGTTTAAATTCACGGAATATGTTATGTTTTTTGCCCCTTTGGGTGTTTTTGGCGCAATTTCAGCAACAATCGGGCAAAATGGCATTGGCATTTTATCAAGTTATGCAAAATTAATTGTTATAACTTATGCCTCATTAATTTTATTTGTAATTGGAGTTTTGTTTATTGCATGCAAAATAATCAACGTTCCTTTCAGGTCGCTTCTTGTAGCCCTTAAAGAACCGGCGCTTTTGGCTTTCACAACGGCAAGTTCTGAAGCTGCGCTTCCAAAGGCAATGGATGTTATGGAAAAATTCGGCGTGCCAAAAAATATTGTTAGTTTTGTTATGCCGACAGGCTACACTTTTAACTTAGATGGCTCCACGCTTTATCTTTCTTTAACCGCGCTCTTTTGTGCACAAATTGCAGGTGTTGAATTAAATATAAGCCAGCAGCTTGCAATAATGTTGACTTTGATGCTTACATCCAAAGGCATTGCGGGTGTGCCAAGGGTTTCTTTGGTTGTTTTAACAGGCACATTGGCAGGCTTCCATTTGCCTGTAATCGGTGTTGCAATTTTGCTTGGAATAGACCAAATTTTAGATATGGGAAGAACGACGGTTAATTTAATCGGCAACTGTGTTGCAACGGCTGTTGTTGCAAAGTGGGAAAATGCTTTTGATTATGAAAAAATGCATTTATTTATAAAAGATACAATTCAAAGCAAGAAAAATATCCAAATTAAAGAATTTACAAAAAAACAAACTAAAGTTGAAGCTAAAGAAGAAAATTATACTTCTATTTAAAAAATAAACTTTTTAAGATACAATTTTTTTATAAAAGTTTGAAAGAAAGATTATGCCGTTATCATTTTTTTGGGGCGAAGAAGATTTTTTAATAGAAAAAGAAATTGATGAAATAAAAAATAAGGTTTTGGGGGAAAATATCTCTGAACTTAATTTTAAAGTTTCAGATAACCCGGATTTTTCTGAATTTGTTTATCTTTTAAGGTCGCAGCCAATGATGTTTGGCGATGTTGTTATTCAAATTAAAGCAGATAAATATTTTTTAGATGGTAAAAAAGCAAAGCTTGATGACAAGCAAATTGAAGAATTAATTGATGCCATTGATTTAATTTCAGATAAGGTTCATATAATTTTAACTTGCCAAATTCCAAGAGGGGAAAGAAAAAAACCCGATTCAAGAAAAAAATTATATAAAGCGGTTCAAAAAAAAGGAACAATAAAAGAATTTCAAGCTTTTAAAGCATATGAAGAATATAAAATTTTGCCTGTTTTAAAAAATATGG
>DVKW01000069.1 GCA_018715855.1 Candidatus Galligastranaerophilus intestinigallinarum | reverse complement strand
GGGTCAGGTTTAACATCAAAGAAGATTTCATGGTCTATGCCAAGTTCATCTAAAACTTTGATAATGCCGTTTGCAGCACCTGAATTAAAGAGGAATCTGTCTGTTACGATAAATGCTTTCTTTCTTCCTTTTAATTCTCTCAAAGCCAAATCAGTAGCGCCTCTTTTGAAGTAAACTTTTTGAGGAACCTTAAACCAAAGCATATTTTCTCTCCTTTCAGCAACTCTCTTATAGTTTAACAGGTTTTCAACGCCTACGTTTCCTGAAACGGAGTTTTTGCCCCAAGAGCCGCAGCCCAATGTTAATGATGGTTCCATACGGAAGTTATAAAGGTCGCCGATACCGCCTTGGCTTGAAGGTTGGTTAATTAATACACGGCAAGTCGGCATTTTCTTAGCATATGCGTCAATTCTGTCTTTTTTACGTTCATCTGTATATAAAACTGATGTGTGGCCTGCACCGCCTCTTGAAACAAGGTAGTAAGCCATATCAGCTGCTTCTTCAAAGCTTGGAGCTTTGTACATAGCTAAAATCGGAGATAATTTTTCTCTTGAGAACGGGTCAGCCCAATCAAGAACTTCTCTTTCACCGATTAAAACTTTTGTAGTTTCGGGAACTTCAAAACCTGCCATTTTAGCAATTTCTGTAGCAGGTTGGCCAACGATTTTAGGATGAGCAGTTCCACGGTTAGGATCGATAAAGCCAAAATCGATTAATTTTTGCTTTTCGGCTTCTGTCATAATGTGAGCGCCTCTTTTTGCAAATTCTTTTTTAACTTCATCATATATACTGTCAACTACTATAACTGATTGTTCTGATGCACAAATCATGCCGTTATCAAATGTTTTTGACATAAGGATTGATGAAACTGCCATTTTAATATCTGCTGTTTCATCGATAACAGCTGATGTGTTACCTGGGCCAACACCAAGTGCAGGGTTGCCTGATGAATAAGCTGCATAAACCATGCCGGGGCCGCCTGTTGCCAAAATGCAAGCAATTTTTTTATGTTTCATTAATTGGCCTGAAAGTTCAATTGAAGGAACATCAATCCAACCGATAATGTCTTTTGGAGCACCTGCTTTAACTGCAGCGTCTAAAACTAATTTTGCAGCTGCAATTGTGCATTTTTTAGCTCTTGGGTGTGGTGAGAAAATGATACCGTTTCTTGTTTTCAATGCGATTAAAGATTTAAAAATAGCTGTTGAAGTTGGGTTTGTTGTAGGAACAATACCTGCTAAAACACCCAAAGGTTCAGCTACGATTTTAATTCCGTTTGCTTTGTCTTCTTCAATTACACCGCAAGTTTTTGTGTTTTTATGTTTGTTGTAAATATATTCACTTGCATAGTGGTTTTTAATGATTTTATCTTCAACAACGCCCATGCCGGATTCTTCTCTTGCCATTTGTGCAAGGGGAATACGGGCTTTGTCTGCTGCAGTTGCTGCAGCTTTGAAGATTTTGTCCACTTGTTCTTGTGTAAATGTTGCAAATTCTTTTTGAGCTGCAACCACACGGTCAACAAGGGCATCTAACTGTTCGGCGGTTTCAACAAGTTCAACCGGTTCTTTTTCTACAGTAGTTGTCATAATTTGTTGTTCTCCTTTGTTAATGTTATATAATCTTCGGTTTAATTCGTGATTATTTTCACAATAACATGATAGAACAAAAATCTAAAATTGCAACTATTCTTTATACAATTTTAATAAAATAATTTTTATGAAATAAAGCTTTTAATTTGGGCTTTTAAAATTTCATTTTCCGTTTTTAATAAAATTTTATTTATAAGGGTTTCATTAAGTTTGTTTTGGTTTTGAAGGCAATATAAAATATCCATTATAATTTCATTATTTGTTGTTTTTTCCAATAAATTATAAATTGGTTCAATAATTTCAATGTTTTCTTCTTTTATAATTTCTAAAGATAAAATATTTTCAAAATAATTAATGGAATTTAGCCACAAAGTTAAGGTTTCTTTTTTATCAAAAATTTGAATTGCATTATTTAATTTTGAATTTATGATATTTGCTTCTTTTTTATTTTCTTTTGTTAAATCTATTGAATAATTTTCATCTTCTAAAATAAGCTCTGTTTTATTTTTAAGGTAAAAAAGAATTAAAGCGGAAAGGTTATTTTCAGATTCAAGCAAAAATTCAAACAGGCCTTCATTTATATAATAATTAATTTCTTCAAATGTAATGGAATCAGGGAAATTTAGAATAATTGAAGATAAAATGTTTAAAATTTCATCTTCCTTGTTTTCTTCAATTAAAGTTGAAAAGGGTTTTAAATCCAATAAAAAATTTGCAATAGTGTAAGAATTATCTTCATTTATAAAATAGTTATAAATCGGTTCAAACGCTTTTTTATCGCCAAAATAGGCCAAAAATTCAACTTGTGTTAATTTTTCAAAGTTATCTTTTGACTTATCTTCTAAAATGTTTAAACTTTCTTCAAATTCAAGCCTAAAACCTAAATTTGAAAGATAATTTATTGAAGCAATTTTTAATGGTTCAAAATCTGCGTTCAAATTGGCTTTAATTTTTTCATATTTTGTTTTATCAGCTAAAATTATGAAAAATTCGGTTGCATAGGTTTTTTCTTCATCAGAGCCGCTGCACAAAAAATTAAGCATTTTATCTTCAATTTCAGGGGTTTTAAATTGAACTAAGGGGTGCAAAATAAAACCTTTAAAATCGGGAGAATAAACTTTTAAAAATTCAAAAAGATTAAGGCAATTTTTAGAATTAACCGCACCTATTAAGTTTTTTAAAATTTTTTCTTTGATAAAATCAAATAAAAATTCTGATTTTGAATTTAAAATTTTAAAGCTTTCAACGTCTTTTTCAGCCAATAGCTTAATTGCAGCGCCTTTTGCCGCCGAATTGTCTTTTGAAATTAAATCATTTAAGGTTTTATTTCCCAAATTCATAATAAATATTATACATTATATCAATTTTTTAGTATAATTATCATAAATATTTAACAAAGAATAAAAAGATGAATTTAAAGTACAACAAAATTTTATTAAAAATCAGCGGCGAAGCACTTATGGGCAGCCAAGATTTCGGCATTGACCCTGTTCCTGTTGAAAAAATTGCCCAAGAAATTAAAAAAGCGCATGAAATGGGCGTTCAAATTGCAGTTGTTGTTGGCGGCGGCAACATATTCAGAGGAATGAAAAATTCTAAAAAACTCGGAATGGACCAAGCCTCGGGCGATTATGTCGGAATGCTTGCAACGGTTATGAACGCTATTGCTCTTCAATCAGAATTAAGAAAAATCGGCGTTTCTTGCAGAGTTCAATCTGCAATAACAATGAACAAAATTGCAGAGCCTTATATTAGGTTCAAAGCAATCAGGCACTTAGAAAAAAACAGAGTTGTTATTTTTGCGGCAGGCACAGGCAACCCATTTTTTACAACAGACACTGCAGCAGCATTAAGAGCGGCTGAAATTGGCGCAGAAGCTATGCTTATGGCAAAAAACGGGGTAGACGGCATTTATGATGATGACCCAAAAACCAACCCCAATGCTAAAAAATATGATAAAATCACCTATGATGATATTATTGTTAAAGGCTTAAAAGTAATGGATACAACAAGTTGTTCATTGTGCAAACAAAATAACATTCCGATTGTTGTTTTTGATTTTGACTTAAAAGACGGTTTAACAAAAATATTAAAAGGTGAAGAAATAGGAACATTTGTAGGAGAATAAAAGATGTCGATAGAAGAAATTTTAAAAGCAGGCAGCGATAAAATGGAAAAATGCATTGCCCAATTAAAAAAAGATTTGGCAACAATCAGAACAGGCAGAGCAAACCCCATGATTTTAGACAAAGTTTTGGTTGATTATTATGGCTGCCCAACCCCATTAAGACAAATGGCGCAAGTTTCCGTTCAAGACGGCACAACGCTTGTAATTGCACCTTTTGATAAAACAATTATAAAAGAAATTGAAAAAGCAATAATTAAAGCGGAATTAGGCATAACTCCAAACTCTGACGGGCTTGTTATTCGCCTTGCTTTCCCGCCTTTGACGGAAGAAAGAAGAAAAGCTTTAACAAAAGATGTAAAAGCTATGGGCGAAAATTCAAAAGTTGCAATCAGAAATGTTCGCCGTGATATGACAGATGACCTCAAAAAGGCTGAAAAAGCAGAAAACTTGCCCGAAGATTCAGTAAAAGACGGCCAAGATAAAATTCAAAAAGCAACTGATAAATATATAAAAATAGTTGATGAAACAATTGCTGAAAAAGATAAAGAGGTTATGACCGTTTAAATGGAAGAAAAAGAAAAGCAAAATTCCTTTAAAAGGAATTTAACAGGCTTTACAATCGGGATTATTGCTGCAATCTGCATATTCTTTGGCGGAATATTTTTGCTTGGGCTGTTGTTGATTGTAATTTTAGTTGCATCAAAAGAATATGCCCACATTTTAAAAGTAAAAGGTTTTCACCCGAGCTTTTCAATTATGGCATTTGTGGGAGTTTTACTATGCTTAGCAACAGCTATAAACAGGCTTGATTTAATTCCTGCCATTTTAACAACAGGAACAATTTTTTCATTTTTAATTGTTCTTTTTATGGGCAGACAACCCTATATTGCAAATGTTGCAACAACAGCAATGGGGTTTATGTATGGAGCATTGTTGCCTTGCCATATAATTTTAATCAGGCAAATTGAAATTAGTGCAAATTCAAGCAACTTTTTAATTTATGAACCATCTGAAGGCTTTTTCCTTACAATGTTTACTTTCCTTTGTATTCTTGTAACAGATACTGCCGCTTACTTTTTCGGTTCAAGATACGGTAAACACAAATTATCTGCAGTTATAAGCCCTAAAAAAACGGTTGAAGGGGCTGTTGCAGGCAGCTTGTTATCTATTTTATTTTCACTTACGGGCGTTTTATATACAAGCCTAAATTGGTGGGAATGCATTATTGCAGGCCTTTTAATCACAATTTCCGCTCAACTTGGCGATTTATCGGAATCTTTAATTAAAAGAGATGCAGGCGTTAAAGATTCAAGCAACATTTTGCCCGGGCATGGCGGCTTTTTAGACAGAACCGACAGCTACATTTTTGCGCTTCCCGTTGCTTATTATTATTTTGTAAACTTCACCCACGGGAACAATTTTATAAGCGATTTTATTTTATACATTAAGAGCATGGTAAATGTTAATATCATCTGACCGCAAAAAGGAATTAAATTCATTTAATAAAAAATACAAATTGAATTTTAAAAATCTAGAGCTTTTAAATCAGGCTTTTTTGCACACTTCATATATTTTTGAAGAAAAATTGGGGCGAATTGAAAGCTATGAAAGGCTTGAATTTTTAGGCGATGCGGTTTTAAAATTAGCTGTTAGCAACCTTTTATATAATGAATATCCAAATTTAATGGAAGGTAAATTAACTGAAAAAAGGGCAATTATTGTTTCCGATAAAACAATTGCCGAATTTGCAAAAACTTTGGGCTTAGATGATTTAATTTTGGTTGGAAAGTGCGAAGGAGAAATTAAAAAAGAATCAATTTTGGCTTGTTCTTTTGAAGCATTATTAGGGGCAATATATTTAGAAAAAGGGTATAAAAAAGCGGAAAGTTTTTTATTAACCAATTTTGAAGGTGAAATTTTAAAAATAGATTATATTAACCCTAAAGCAAAATTGCAGGAATTAACCCAAAAATATAACCATAATTTGCCTGAATATATTGTAATGGAAGAAAAAGGCCCTGCCCATGATAAAACCTTTGTTGTCGGGGTTTATTACGAAGATAAATTTATTGAAAAAGGCGAAGCAAAATCTAAAAAAGAAGCCGAATTTATAGCCGCAAAAAAGGCTTATGATAAATTAAAAGAAATTTATAAGGAAGATTAAATGGCAGAAAACATAGTTTCACCAAGCATATTATCGGCAGATTTTGCCAATTTGGAAGATGAAATAAAAAGTGTGACCTTATCGGGTGCAAAATGGGTTCATATAGATGTTATGGACGGGCATTTTGTGCCAAATATTACAATTGGCGCTCCTGTTGTTAAGTCTTTAAAAAAAGCTGTTAATGCCATTTTAGATGTTCACCTTATGATAGAAAACCCTGATAAATATATCCCCGATTTTATTCAAGCAGGAAGTGATGTTATAACATTTCACATTGAAGCATCAAGGGCAAAAACAAATCTTTGCATTGATATGATAAAAGAAGCGGGGTTGTTGGCGGGAATTTCAATTAAACCGAAAACAAAAGTAAGTGAAATTGTTCCATATTTAGATAAAGTTGATATGGTTCTTGTAATGACAGTTGAACCGGGGTTTTCAGGGCAAATTTTTATGCCGAAAGCCGCTTCTAAAATAGCAGAAATTAAAAAATTGGCGCCAAATTTAAAATATATTCAAGTGGATGGCGGCATTAACGATAAAACGGCAAAAACCTGCAAAAAATTGGGGGCAAACTGTTTTGTTTGCGGCAACTACATTTTTAAATCAGATAACAGAAAGC
>DVKW01000068.1 GCA_018715855.1 Candidatus Galligastranaerophilus intestinigallinarum | reverse complement strand
TTTGGGTTTGGCATTAAGCCTTTTGGCCCCAAAACACGGCCCAATTTTCCTAAAGGAGCCATCATATCAGGCGTTGCAATTAATGTATCAAATTCAAACCAGCCGTTTTGAATTTTTTCGATAACATCCTCTGCACCTGCTTCATCAGCGCCTGCTTCTTTTGCAAGAGCTGCCTTATCTGCTTTTGCAATAACGCAAACTCTGACAGTTTTACCTAAACCTGCAGGAAGAACCGTTGTGCTTCTAACTTGTTGGTCAGCATGTTTAACTTCAATGCCTAATCTCATGTGGCATTCAACTGTTTCATCAAATTTAGAAGTTTCAGAAGCCACTTTTTGAAGCATTTCAATAGCGTCCACAGCTGTTGCAGGTTGATTAAAACCTTCCATTAATTCTTGTATTTTCTTTTGTTTTTTGGTTAATTTTGACATTTTTTCTCCATTTCTTGCGGTAATAACGGCAATAAATTGCCTCCCGACGATTAATCTACAACGGTAACGCCCATAGCTCTTGCGCTGCCTGCAATCATTTTAACTGCAGCTTCCAAGCTTGTAGCATTAAGGTCTTCCATTTTAG
The DNA here is from genome assembly GCA_018715855.1 of Candidatus Galligastranaerophilus intestinigallinarum. Classification (GTDB taxonomy): domain Bacteria; phylum Cyanobacteriota; class Vampirovibrionia; order Gastranaerophilales; family Gastranaerophilaceae; genus Galligastranaerophilus_A; species Galligastranaerophilus_A intestinigallinarum. Next base: position 13,021 of record DVKW01000068.1, on the reverse strand, counting down.
TTTTAGCAATTTCTTCAAGTTGTGCTTTTGTAATTTGACCTACTTTAGTTTTATTCGGTTGAGCAGAACCTTTTGATAAATTAATTGCTTTTTTAATTAAAACAGCAGCCGGGGGTGATTTAGTAACAAATGTAAAGCTTCTGTCTTCATATACGTCAATTACAACAGGAATAACATAGCCTGCCATTGAAGCAGTTCTATCGTTAAACTGTTTGCAAAAGTCCATGATGTTTACACCTTTTTGACCTAACGCAGGGCCAACGGGAGGTGAAGGATTTGCCTTTCCTGCTTCAATTTGAAGCTTAATTTTCCCTGTAACTTTTTTGTTTGTTGGTGCCATTATTTTCTCCTTTTCTTGTGGTCAAGCGGGCAATTATTAAATCAAATGACAAATGATTTAGCCCTTCCACGGTTAACAATGTTTTTAGTGTTTAGCGCAATTTTGCCATATTTTGGTTTCGCTTTTGAAACCTTTCAGGTTTCAATCGCTTCGCCGTTCGCTCACTTTGGCGCATTTCGCAAACTATCGTTTGCTTCATGCTACGCAAAATCCGCTACACTTTTTGGATTTGCTTGTATTCCAATTCAACGGGGGTTTCACGGCCGAAGATTGAAACCATAGCTCTTAATTTTGATTTATCAGGATAAACTTCTGAAATATCGCCGATAAATTCTGCAAAAGGCCCTGAAATAATTCTGACCTTATCGCCAACTTTAACATCAAGTTCAATTTTTTGAACTTGGCTTTGACCTCTGTGGATAATTTTCTTAATTTCTGAGTCTTTAGCAGGAATCGGTTTTTTAGATGAACCTACAAATTTTGTAACGCCTGCTGTATGCCTTACAACATACCAAGAATCATCATCCATAATCATTTCAACAAGAACATATCCGGGGAAGATTTTTTCTTCTTTTTCGGATTTTTTGCCGCCCTTAACTTGGGTGATTGTTTTTTGCGGAACTTCAACTCTGAAGATTTTTTCACCCATATTCATATATTCAATACGTTTTTCAAGATTTACTTTAACTTTGTTTTCATGGCCTGAGTATGTGTGAACTACATACCATCTTTTTTTAGGTGCTTTTTCCTTCAATTCGGATTTTTCTTCCTTAATTTCAGGCTGAATCGCTTCTTCCATAATTTCATTTTCTTGTTGGTTATTTTCTTTTTCAGTCATAATCTACCTTTTTCTTACAACTCTATTTGGCTATTAATCCCAAAAGACCTTTGAAAATAATATCCATTAAGTAAACAACAATGGTGAAAAATGCAACAACAAAAACAACAATGCCCGTTTCTACAATAATTTGGTTTTTTTCAGGCCAAGTAACCTTTCCCCATTCGGCTTTAACACCTTTAAAATATGTGATTAGGTCATCTTTAAATGAAGTTGAATTTGCTTTTGTTTTTTCTTTATTTGCCATTAAACGTTTCCTTTGTTTTAAATTCGCGCCCTGAAGGACTCGAACCCTCGACATCCGGTTTTGGAGACCGACGTTCTACCAACTGAACTAAGGACGCATATACTTGCCTTTTTAATTTGGTTTCCCCAAACTAAAAAGGCAATAAAACTATTTTGTTTCCTTGTGAACAGTGTGGCTGTTGCATCTTGGACAATATTTTTTAAGTTCCATTCTTTCTTTTAATGTTTTCTTGTTTTTTGTTGTTGTATAGTTTCTTTCTTTACAATCTTCGCAAGCAAGAACAACCATTCTGTCGTTTTTACCTTTTATGCCCATTTGGGTTTCTCCTTTGTTAGTTATTTTCTTAGCAATTAAAAATGCCCCTTTAAGGACATTTTAAACATTTTAGTATTTTATTCTTTCATTTTAACAAGAACATATTTTTTGTAAAGTGATGTTTTAGCATTTAATTTGGGTTTTTTTAAGTTTTTTTAAGGCTATTTTTTCATCTTTTGAAACTCTTTTTGATTCAATTATTTTTTGTATTGCCATATTAAAGGTTTCAAAATCAATTTTTGTGTTTATTAAAAATTCAAGAGTTTTTTCTCCAAACTTAACATAACAAATTGAAATAAGCCAAGCAGCAGCCATTTTGGCATAGTAATCTTTCAGATAAACTTTTTCTAAAATATTAAAAATTTCATCTATATATTCTTCACAAACAAAATAATTTAATAAAACAACAAGCAAAAATCTTATTTCAAATTCTTTTTTTGAAGAAAAATATTTTTGAATGAATGAAAAATAAAAGGGCTTATTTTTATTTATAAATTTTAAACTTGAAACAAAAGAATCACACAAAGACCAATTTGTAATTTCTTTTAGGTGGGCTTCAACAAGTTCAACAGTTGCATTTTTGCCCAATGCCCCAATCACCATGCCCTTTAGCATTGTTTCTTCAAAAAATTCCGATTTGGAATTTAAAAATTTTTTATAATCACATTTTACAATTTCTTTTGCAAGTTTTCTTAAAACAGGCAAGCGAACGCCAATTAAATTGTTGGTTTCAGGCAGCAAGGACAATGAAAATTTTTTATATTTTTCATCGCTTAGTTCAAACAATTTTTTTCTGATATCTTCCATTTTTTAATTTTACAATAAGCAATTTTATTTTGCCTTTTGTTTTCATAATTTTGTTATGAATATTTCCCCGATAAAATATTTTCAAATGAGCCCCGCATTCACCTCAAACAACAGAACGGTAAGAGATGAAAGCGGCAGCATTATTCACAGAAACACAACCGTTATGTTCAGGCAAGATATTAACTGGATTGATTTAGCAAACTTTTTAGAAAGCTATTTTAGAGATTCAAAAAAAGTTGATGTATATTCTTTTGCATGTTCTGACGGTTCAGAACCATATTCGCTAACAGCATCAATAAAAAATGAATGCTTAAACCCCAATAAATTTTTTCCCATTATGGCTTCAGATTATGACGATGAAATAATTAAAGAAGCAAAAAAGGCACACTACACCCTAACAAACACCGAGTTTGATTCCATGAGAAGGGCTACAAGAAACAAATGGGATAAATATTTTAATATGCTGACTTCAGACACGATTGAACCAAACAATAAAACAAAAAATTGTGTGAATTTTAAAACGGAAGATATAATAGATGGGCTTGATAAGGTTAAAAAAGGCCCAAAAGTTATTATGGCAAGAAATTTTTGGCCGTATTTAAAAAGTGAAGATAAAGCAAAAATTCTTGAAAAATTAAAAAGCAAAATGGATGATGATTCCCTTTTGATTATAGGCGCATTCGACCAAGACGCCATAAAATTTGACAGAGAATTATCTTCACTTGGTTTTGAAGAAGTTGAATATACGGATTATACCCGCTGGATAGGTTTTGAACCGCATTTAGTTTGGAAAGCTGCCTCATAATATAGAACTTTTTTACTATTGAGTTTTTTTAAATAGAGCCTTAAAATAAGAATATGGTGTTGAATTAGTATTTTTAAGGAAATTAAATATGAAAATGTTATATTTGGTTGCATTTTTTGTGGCACTTGGCGGCTTACTTTCAGGCTTTGATACAGGGGTTATTTCAGGTGCTCTATTATATATAAATGGTGAATGGGAACTAAGTGAATTTATGCAGGGGCTTCTTGTTTCAACCGTTTTAATAGGGGCTGCATTGGGCGCTGTTTTAAATGGCAGATTTGCAGATATTTTTGGAAGAAAAAAAGTTATTTTTGTAACCGCTTTAATATTTTTTATAGGTTCAATTTTATGTGCAATTGCTCCAAATATTCAAACATTAATGATTTCAAGGTTTATTGTCGGGTTTGCAATAGGTATAATTAATTTTTGCGCCCCTTTATATTTATCTGAAATTTCACCTGAAAAAATAAGAGGTGCGCTTGTTTCACTATTTCAATTGGCAATTACTATGGGCATTTTGTTTTCATACCTTACAAATGCACTATCAGCACAATTTTTTGAAAGCTGGAGATTAATGTTATTTATTGGTGTTGTTCCTGCAATTGTTCTTGCTCTTGGAATTTATTTCATGCCGGACACCCCAAGGTGGTATGTTTTAAAAGGCAGGTTCGATGAAGCTGAAAATGTTTTAAAACGTCTGCAGCCTGAAATTGATTCTAAAAAAGAAGTGGAAGAAATTAAATCTTTGGTTTATAAAGAAAACAAAAAAGAAAAATTCAAATTTGAAAAATGGATGTTATTGCCTTTAATTATTTGTTTAGGGTGCATGTTTATTCAGCAATGGTCAGGCATAAACACAATAATTTATTATGCCCCCACAATTTTAAAACAAGCAGGTTTTAGCGATAACTTGGGCGCAATTTATGCAACAACAGGCATTGGCATTGTAAACTTTTTAATGACATTTGTTGCAATTTATCTTACAGATAGAGTTGGCAGAAAGCCTTTATTATATGTTGGTTTAACAGGCGTTGGCTTATGCTTAATTTTGCTTGCGCTTTCATTCAGCAATATCGAATTTTTAGGCGAATATTCAAAATATTTTGCATTAATTTCAACAATTTTATACATAATGTTCTTTGCATTTTCACTAGGGCCAATTATGTTTGTTATATCAACTGAAGTTTCTCCTTTAAGAATAAGAGGGGTTATGATGAGTATAGCAATGATGTCTAACTTTGCATTTAATTTTATGGTTTCTTTATCATTTTTACCAATGTTAAAGGCATTTGGCGAATTTAATACATTTATGCTATTTGCTGTTATCTCATTTATTAGTATAATTTTTGTGCGCTTTGTAATTCCTGAAACAAAAGGTAAAAGCTTAGAAGAAATTGAAAGAAACTGGATAAAAGGAAATGTTTAAGCACTTTAGAGAATCTATTATAGTAACAATACTGGGCCTTGTCGGCGCTTGGTTTTGGGCCGCACACATTGAAGCAGGCAGCGAATTTAAAACATTATTTGTTGTTTTCTTTTTAAGTATATTAGAAGTTACCTTATCTTTTGATAATGCCGTTGTAAATGCCGTTATCTTAGATAAAATGACCCCAAAATGGCAGCACAGGTTTTTAACTTGGGGTATTATAATTGCGGTTTTTGGTGTCAGGTTTTTGTTGCCCGTTATAATTGTTTCAATATTTTCAAATTTAAGTTTATTAAAAACAATTCATATGGCGCTTGAAGATGTAACCCAATATACTCACTATCTGCACTTAGCGCACGCTCCTTTAGTTTCATTTGGCGGAAGCTTTTTGATGATGGTGGGTTTGTCTTATTTCATAGGAAAAACAAACGAACATAAATGGCTTTATGGCATTGAAACAATTATGCAAAAAATTAATTTTAAATTTGCATCACCTATAATTTGTCTGCTTATAATTTTTGGAATTTATTTCATTTTGCCCCCTGATATCAAAAACCAAGTTACAATAGCAGGTGTTTCAGGCGTTTTAAGCTATGAAATTATCCATGGCCTATGCAACTTTATGGAAAAAAAGCAGCAGGCATCTATGGTTAAAGGCGTTGCAACAGGCGGCTTTATGATGTTTTTATATTTAGAAATTTTAGATGCTTCATTTAGCTTAGATGGCGTTTTAGGAAGTTTTGCAATAAGCAAAGATATTGTTGTTATATGTATAGGCTTAGCAATAGGGGCAATGTTTGTAAGAAGTTTAACCTTGCTTTTTGTTGAAAGAAAAACCTTAAACCAATATATCTACCTTGTTTCGGGCGCACATTTTGCAATAATGTCTTTAGCTATAATTATGTTTATTTCAATTTTTAAAGAAATAAGCGAAGTTATAACAGGTTCAATAGGTTTAATATTAGTTGGCGGTTCATTTATTTCATCTTTAATTGAAAATAAGAAAAACCCCGATAAATACGTTGCAAGAATTGAATAAAATTAAAGCCCCTAAAAAAGGGGCTTTTTAATTCTTATTTTATTTCATAAATCCAACCATCGGGCGCTTCAATTGTTCCCAATTGAATGCCGATTAATGTTTCATATAATTTCTTTGTAATTTCGCCCATATCATCCATGCCTGATGGCAATTTGATTTCTTTTCCATGGTCATTAATTATACCCACAGGGGATAAAACAGCGGCAGTTCCTGTTAGGGCGCATTCTTTAAAGTTTGAAAGTTCATCAAGATAAACTTCTCTTTCTTCTGTTTTTAAGCCTAAGTAATGTTCTGCCACATACATTAAAGAACGTCTTGTAATGGATGGTAATATGCTGTTTGATTTTGGAGTAACAATAGTATTATTTTTATCAACAAAAATAAAGTTAGCACCGCCTGTTTCTTCCACTTTTGTTCTTGTTGCAGAATCAAGATACATATTTTCCGCAAAGCCTTTATTATGAGCATCAACAATAGCATGAAGGCTCATTGCATAGTTTAAGCCTGCTTTAATATGGCCGGTTCCTTTTGGGGCTGCTCTATCAAAATCTGAAATTCTTATTACAATTGGTTTAGCGCCGCTTTTAAAATATGGGCCTACAGGAGTTGTAAAAATTCTGAATTGATATTCATCAGCGGGTTTTACGCCAATAACCGCATTTGAACCAAACATATATGGTCTTATATAAAGTGAAGCACCGAACCCATAAGGGGGAACATAAGCTTCATTTGCTTTAACCGTTTTTCTTACGGCTTCTATAAATTTTTCTTTTTCAAAAACTGGCATTTCAAGATATGAGCATGAATCCATCATTCTTTGAGCGTTCATATCGGGCCTAAAGGTTACAATTTTGTTATCAACCGTTGTATATGCTTTTAAACCCTCAAAGCAAGTTTGTGCATATTGCAAAACGCCTGCAGATTCATTTAAAACAACATTTTCATCTTCAATTAATTTGCCTTCATCCCAGGCGCCATTTTTAAATTCGGATAAAAACCTGTAATCTGTTTTTATATATTGAAACCCGAGATCCTTCCAGTTAATGTCTTTTTTCATTTGAAAATTTCTCCAATAAAACCATATGCGATTATATAATATCGTAACAGTTTTTTGCAAGAAAAAATTGTATTATTGACACGAAAAAAATTTTTATTTATATTAAAAAAGCTTTTAGACTAAGGAAGTTTTTTTCGATGTCATCACTAACCGAAAATATGACAACAACAATGTTTATAATGCAGATGCCCGACTGCGGCTTAGAATTTCGAATGTGAAAACATTTTTAATTCTTTTTTAAGCCGCCAAAAACTAAGACGGTTTTTTAGTTTCAAAAATTAAAAGGGCAAAAAATGTTAAAAGTAGAAAATTATAATAATAAAAATTACTCAAATAACAATTCAAAACCAAGCTTTAAATCAAACCCATATTCTGCTATGGATTTTGGGACAAAGGTTTTAGACAAGTTTATTAAGTCACAGGAAAATTTATCAAGCACAAGATTTATTCAAGACACGGCAACAAACTGGGCGCCGAAGGCAATTTTTTCAAGAAGCCCTGCAGATTTTGCAGAAATGAGCTTTTTAGAATTTTTGGAATCCGGCATTTTTTATTTTGCACCGCCACTTTTAGGGGAACATTTATATAGAAATAAAATTTTTAAAGCCGTGCAAGAAAAAAATGTTAAAGATAAAGTTGTTGAATTAATTCCAAAAAGTGTTGAAGCCATTAAAAATAATGAAAATTTAACTGATACTATTAAAAGGCAATCTGTTGCAACAAAAGCAGGAATAGCGCTTGCATGCGCCGCTATTCCGATTGCAGAATATAATTTAAGCTTCGCTAAAAATTTATTTACCCTAAAAACCTTTAATAAAGCAGATTTCAACGACATTGCAAATTTGGATAAATCAGGCAAAAGCAAAAAAGATGATAAAAAATTAAAAGAAAAAGTTGAAAAAAATTCAATCCGTCAGCTTAAAAAAGCTGCAATTTATTCAACAGCAGCCCTTCTTGGCGGCATAGCGCTTGCAAAATTCGGCGCAAAATCAGATAAATTGCAAAAAGCATCTGAAATTTTATTAGAACCCGGCAAACAAATTTCAAAGGGGCTTCATAAAATAGGAATTAAAAAAGAAGGCGTAGATAAATTTTTAGATGAATATACAAAGCTTGATTTTGATGAAGAAAAAGGCAAATTAGCACTATCTAAAGGGCAATTGGCATTAACTGCAATTTCAGGGCTTTTTGGCTATTCAAAAGCAGCTGAAGACAGGGGTGAATTAGACAAAAAAGAAGTTTGGACAAGAGTTCCTTTGGTTGTTTTCTATACAATATTTGGAAGCGCATTATTTGATAACGGCTTCAAAAAAATTCTTGCCGCTAAAAATAAATTCCCCGATTTAATTAAAAAAGGCGCAAACGGCAAAATTCAAGATGTACCGAAAAGCGCAGATTTGCCAAATTTAGCGGAAAATATTTCGAAATTAAAAAATACAAATGCAAAAGACGAACTAAAACGATTAACAAAAGAAAAAGCAATTATAACAGGTGTTCCATATGCATTCAGCTTGCTTTTTATGGGCTTTACTCTTTCATTAATTACAAGGCTTTGGACACAATACAGATACAATAAAACCCACAAAAATGAAGGCAATGAAGCCAATTTTGAAGCTTCACACAAAATTTTTAACAATAAAATAAATGAAACCTTCAGCGCTTTTAAATAAAAGTTTTAAGGCATTTACCCGATTTTTTGTTTTGTTGGATATGGTATATTTATGGCATACCATAGGAATTTAAAATGGAAAAATTAACAAAAAGTTTGGAAAAATATTTATCTGTTGTTTATTTTTTATCAAAAGAAAATAAAAAACTTTCACCTAAAAATTTAGGGGATATAACAGGCCACAATGCTGCAAGTGTTTTAGAATTTGTAAAAGGGCTTCAAAAAAAAGGTTATGTTGAATATAAACCTTATAAAGGAATAATAATAACAGATTTAGGCAAAAAATATGCAAAAGAAATTGAATTGAAAAAAGAAATAGTTTCAAAATTTTTCAATAAGTTTCTTCTTTTAGACGGGGAAGAATTAAAAAATCAAACAGAAAAACTTGAATATTATATTGATGAAAATTTAATTGAAAGATTTAATCATTTTCTTGATTTTATAAGCTTTTGCCCTGCTGAAGTTCCAAGCTGGTTTGATGGCATTAAAAGCTATATGGAAAATGGCGAAATGTCTGAAAAGTGCGCTAATTGTATCGAAAATTGTTTAAGTAACAATTCAAAGCCAAAATGTAAAGGTTAATAATTACATAGGCAATTTTTTTTGTTCAGATGTTTTAGCTTTGTATGATGAATTCAGGTTTAACAAATCAAAATTTTTCATATCTCCCTCAAACCGGGGCTAATCAAGCTGTTCAAACAAACCCCATTCAAAAAAGAACAAAATTAAGCGTTTTTTATATTAACGATATGCACGGCAATATTGACAATATGGCGGGCATGATTGCAGCTTCAGATAAATTTGACCGTGAAACCCAAAAAGAAAATGTTGATACCTTAAAATTATCTGCAGGAGATAACTTTTCTGGCGGCGACAGCAAAAAAAACCAAGTTGTAATCAATCTTTTAAATAGAATGGGAATAGACGCTTCGGCTGTCGGAAACCACGAATTTGATTCAACAATAAGCACATTTTATAAATTTTTAAACCCCGATAAAACAAAATTTTTAGCAGCAAACGCCAAAACCCCAAATAATTCAGAATTTTATAAAAACGTTCAAAAATCAACCGTAATTGATGTAAATGGCAACAAATACGGCATTATTGGCTTATTGCCTTTTGATTTGGAAAAAGTAACAGGGGCAGACGATAAAAAAATGGAAGGCATAAGGCCCTATGACATTAATGAATCTGTTGCAATTGTGAACGAAGAAGCAAGAAAATTAACCGAACAAGGCGTAAATAAAATTATTTTGGTTTCACACATAGGAAACGACAAAGATAAAGAAATTGCACCAAAACTCCACGGGGTAGATATTATTGTGGGCGGCCATTCCCACACGGAAGTAAAAGACATTAAGCCGAATGAAAACTTATTTAATAATGCAGATAATAACCCCATAATTATTGTTCAAACAGGCGAAAATGCAAAAAATGTAGGCGTTTTGGATGTTGAATTTGATGAAAACGGCGTTCCTGTTTCAGCTGAAAATAATTTAATTCAAACAAGCCAAGATAAAAATGTTGTTTTAAGCTATATAAAAGACGCAGCTTTGGGGAAATCTCCAAAAGTTGCAATGGCAGAAGATATTGACCCCATGCCTGATAACAGAAGAATTACCCCTTGCGCTTGGACATTACTAATGGCAGATGCAATGAAAAACGAACTTGGGGCAGATATTGCATTTATTAATGCGGCAAATACAAGAAAAGTTCCCAAAAAAGGCACAATAACAAGAAGAGATATATCTGAATCAACGCCGCTTAAAAATACATTGCTTGTAAAACAAATGACAGAAAAAGAAATTGTTCAAGCAATTAAAGATTCTCTTCAAGCTACAATGAACCACAAAACAGGCGAACCCGGCATTTTGCACACATCAGGGTTAAGCTATACGGCAGATTCAAAAGGAAACTTAAAAGAACTTTATTTTATAGATAAAAACGGAAACAAAACCCCGATTGATATAAATAACCCCTCTAATAAAACATACAAAGTTTGCTACGACAGCTTTGTTGCAAAAGGAACGGAATATCCCGCTTTTATTCCGGAAACACACGAAAACAGCCAAATTGAACAAACTTTTGATTTTGATAAAGATAAATTATTAATTGATTATCTTAACAAAATGCCAAATAAAGACAATTTAACGGTTAAAGATGACGGCAGAATTAAAATTATTGAAGAAGACGGTTCAATAAGAAGCGTTAGCAGCAAAAAACAAACAAGTGAACCTGTTCAAAGCCAAGCAGCCATTACACCTGATGGTAAAAACCCTACAGTTAAAACTGCGCTTTTAACAAGCTACAGCCCGCTTCTTTTATCAAGAATTGAAAACTTAAAATCAACTGCTGCTATAAATGGTTATAGCGCATAAAAGCCTAGCTTAATGAATTTGCCCTTCTTAACCTTGCAAGCCTTTGATATTCTTTTGATTTAAGCATAAGGGCATAAGACTTTTGCTCGTTTCCTTTTTTATCCATAAGGGCGGATGCTTCCATATAATTTTGAGCTAATGTTTCATAGTCGTCTTGAACAAGTTCTTCTTGTGCAAGTGTTGCATAAACTTGCAGGGCCTTTTTATCTTCGCCAATATATCTGTAGTTTTCAGCTGCTTCCATATAAGTTTTTGCAATAATTTTAGGATTGCTTGTTTCTTTGGCGGATTCAAGAGCTAAATCATTAAAGCTTTCGGTTGATTGAATATCATATATGCGTGCAAAAAGTGAAGCTAAACACCTTAGTGCTTTTGTTTTGCCTTGGGGGTTTTCGGCTTCTTCGGAATCTTCAATTGCTAAAGAATATTGATCGATTGCAGGGTCAATTTGAACGTAATCATCATAAATATTGCCCATTTTAATTCTTGACTGGGCTCTTAGGTTGCCATCGGTTGATTTTGTTGCCTTATGGTAATCTATAAGAGCAAGTTCGGGGTAATCAAAGGAATCAAAAATTTTTGCCCTTTCAAAATAAATTGCAGATTTTAAATTAACGTTTTCGCTGCCTTCAATTAAGCTTAAGGCTTCATCATAAAGTTTTAAGGTTGAATAAATGTCGCCCCCGTCTTCAAAAACAGCTTTTCCTTGCAATAAAACTTCTTTTGCAAGTTCATCGTTTTCTGTTGTCGGGCTATAGGGAGATATGGGTTCAGGTTCAGCTTGCGCATCTAAAATATATTGTTCGGGTTGATAATCAACCGTTTCAACCGTTTGAATCGGGGTTGAATCAATTGTATAAATGGGTTCACTTGGAGCATCTATTCCATAGGATGATTCAATATAGCTGTCTTCGGCTAAATAATTATAGGTTTCTTCTTGTTGTTCTTCTTGAATTTGCGGTTCATAAGCCGTTTCATTCGGAATTGGCGAAGAAAAACTAACCGTATCTTCCGCTAAAGGCTTAATGCCGCCTGTATGGGGAGTTGCTTGCGTTTGTTGATATTGTTCTGCAGCTGAAGTTTGTTTTTTTGGAATTTTAACTCTAAATTCTTCATTTACTTCATTTGGGTCTGCTTTCAAATTAATATTTTGCAAAAACAAAGCATCCACCCAATCTTGCACCACTCTGGACGGTTTTTTTAAGCTGTCTTGAATGTATTTATCCGTTATTCTTGCAGCATTTTTCAGATTTGACAGCACAATTTCACGGGAAGGTTCGGCCTTTTCGCTTTCTTTTCCAACCAAACCCAAATATTGTTCAACTTCATTAACCACGCTATCAGGGGAATTAATAGCAGAAATTGTACTTCTGAAATCTTGAAGTATTTGAGAGATATTAACTTGGTTTTTTGTATAGTCTATTGCAACTTTATTGCCGTTTGGAAATCTTCTTTGGTTATTATTTTCATCGGATGAAACAGGCTTTTTATATTGCGATTGTTCATCATTATTAACAGCGCCTTTAGCACCCTCACTATTGTTTGGGTACTTTCTGTAATGAATATTTACAGGATTTATTAAATTATAGTTGAACAATTTATATCCTTTTTAAGGCAATTAAAACCTATTCTCCCATACAAAGAAGTATAGCTTGATTTACCTTTCCTTTATTCATTCAAACGACCGATTTTTTTAAATTCTTACTAATATGGTTAATGATTTTTGCCGTAAAATCAAATAAATGAATTATATCTTTGTATTTTTAATTTTAATATCAATAATAACTGCAATTTACACAGGGAAAATTGAAGAAGTTACAAACGAACTTTTAAACGCCTCTCAAAGAGCAGTTCAAGTTTCAATAGGGCTGATAGGCATTATGGCCTTTTGGCTTGGCATTGCAAAAATTGCACAAAAATCAGGGTTAATTAATTTAATTTCAAAATTAATATCCCCTATTTTAAAATTGATTTTTAATGAACTGCCAAAAAATTCCCCTGCATTTTCAAACATTGCGCTTAATATAACAGCAAATGCTCTTGGCCTGTCAAACGCTGCAACGCCTTTTGGAATTAAAGCAATGAAAGATATTAAAAAAG
>DVKW01000067.1 GCA_018715855.1 Candidatus Galligastranaerophilus intestinigallinarum | reverse complement strand
CCTTGAAGCAGCTTCGATTGCAGCTTTAAATTCTTCAAGTTTCAGAATTAATTTTTTAGTAGCACTGTTTGCTTTTTCATCGTTTTCATATAGCTTTGAAATTTTATGAGTTTTTAACAGTTCATCGAGTTCATCTTCTTTCATAAAAGCAGGCGATTTTTCTTTGGTTTCAATATCAATTTTTTCTTCAACCGCTTTTCTTAAAATGGATGAGCACCTTGCATGGGCATATTGAGCATAGAAAACGGGGTTTTGGTCACTCTTTGTCTTTGCAAGTTCAACATCAAAATCAAGCGTTGTATCAATAGAGCGCATTAACATCCAATATCTTGTAGCATCAACGCCCACTTCATCAACAAGTTCATCCAAGGTAACCATTTTTTTGCGTTTACCCATTCTGACTGCTTCGCCGTTTTCAATTATATTAACCAACTGCCCCAATAAAACTTCAAGCTTTCTGCTGTCATAGCCAAGAGCATCAATTGCAGCTTTCATTCTTGGAATATAACCGTGGTGGTCTGCCCCCCAAATATTAATTAAAAGGTCAAAACCCCTATCAAGCTTGTTTTTATGATACGCAATATCGGCTGTTAAATATGTATTTGTGCCATCGGATTTTTTTAATACTCTGTCTTGAGAATCAGTATAATCTGTGGATTTAAACCAAATTGCACCATCTTTTTCATAAAGTTTACCCGAATTTTTTAGCGCATTCACGCATTTTTCAACTTCGCCATCTTTATAAAGAGTGGTTTCAGAGAAAAAGAGGTCAAAATCTGTTTTAAATTTCTTTAACAGTTCTTTTTGCAAATTCAGCATATCTTGTTTTGCAAAATCTGCATAAGATAGGCCTTTGTTATCTTCAATATATTTTTTGGCGCAGGGGATTAAATAATCGCCTCTATAAAGGTCTTTATTTTCTTCACTTTCCCAGTCAATAACATCCCCTTTTAGCTCTTTTACCCTTAATTCAAGAGATTTTGCAAGCCTTTGAATTTGATTTCCCGCATCATTTATATAAAATTCTTGAAAAACATCATAGCCTGTATATTTCATAATTTCAGCCAAAGCGGAACCAATTGCGGCCCAGCGCCCATGGCCAATATGAAAAGGGCCAGTGGGGTTTGCAGAAACATATTCTATGTTTACTTTCCTATTTTTTCCTAAATCAATTTTTCCAAAATTTTCTTTCTTTTCAAGAATTTCATCCAAAATATTAAATAAAAATTTTTCTTGAAGTTTAAAGTTAATAAAGCCGTTTATGATATTAATATCAAAATTTTCTTTTTCAATATAACCGGCTAAAATGTTTGCAATTAAAGGGGGTGCCATTTTAGCGTATCTTGAAAGCGAAGCAACATTTATTGCATAATCGCCAAATTCAAGGTTTTTTGGTGTTTCGCACATAAAAGAAAGTTCAATATCGGATAGCCCCTCTAATTTTCCATCCAAAGAGGCTTTTTTAACCGCTTCAATAACTTTATTTTCGAAAAATTCTTTTATCATCATTTTGGTTTTATCCTATAAATTTGCAAGCTGTTTATTGTAATCTGTTTCACGTTCAAAATTAAACGCAGTTTGCAAAAGTAAATTATCTTTCATGCAATCAGCTATTAAATGCAAACCAATCGGCATGCCGGATTTATCAAACCCCGCAGGAATGCTGATTGCAGGTGCACCAATTAAGTTAGCACAAATTGTTCCAACGTCTGTTAAATACATCTTAATCGGGTCGTCGTTTCTTGAGCCCATTTCAAAAGCAGTATTTGGGCAAGTTGGCGAAACCAAAACATCAACTTCCCTAAATACTTTGTCAAAGTCTTCTTTAACAAGGCGGCGCATCTGTTGTGCTTTTTTGTAATATGCATCATAATAACCGCTTGAAAGCGCATATGTTCCAAGCATGATACGCCTTTTAACTTCATCACCAAAGCATTCTTGACGTGTTCTTGTGTACATATCCATTAAGTTTTCAGGGTTTTTAGCACGGTAACCATATTTAACACCGTCAAACCTTGCTAAGTTTGAACTTGCTTCTGCAGTTGCAACGATATAATAAATACCGATTGAATGTTTCAATAAAGGCAATGAAACTTCTTTAATTTCACAGCCCAATTTTTCATAAACTTTAACAGCAGCCATAACTGCATTTTTAACATCTTCATCAACATCATCAGTTAATAATTCTTTGATAACACCAATTTTTAAGCCCTTAACATCATTTTTTAATGTTGTTATCGGGTTTTCAACAGGCAAATTAAGAGATGTTGAATCTTTTTTGTCGTTTCCTGAAATTGCATAATACAAGTTTGCAACGTCTTCAACGCATCTGCCAAACGGGCCGATTTGATCCAGTGATGAAGCAAAAGCAATTAAACCATATCTTGAAACTCTGCCATAGGTGGGTTTAAAGCCTGTTATGCCGCAAAAGCTTGCAGGAAGCCTGATTGAACCCCCTGTATCAGACCCCAATGCAAGGTAAGATTCTTGTGCTGCAACGCTTGCAGCTGAACCGCCTGATGAACCCCCCGGAACTTTATTTAAGTCATAAGGGTTATGAACCTTTTTGAATGCCGAATTTTCATTACTTGAACCCATTGCAAATTCATCAAGGTTTGTTTTGCCGATAACAGGAATTAAATTTTCCTTTAATTTAATTGAAACAGTTGCATCAAAGGGAGAAACAAAATTTTCCAAAATTTTGCTTGATGCGGTTGTTTTGTAGCCTTTTAAATTAATGTTATCTTTCAAAGCTAAAGGAATACCCGCTAAAGTTGGCAATTCTTCATTATTTTTAATTTTTTCATCAACTTTTTTTGCGGTTTCAATAGCTTCTTCTTTTGTTAAAGAATTGAAAGCGCAAATTTTTTCTTCAACAGAATCAATTCTTTTATATGTGTCTTCAACCAATTCAACTGCTGAAACTTCTTTATTAATAAGCATTTTTCTAATTTCAACAGCCGTTTTTTTCAATAATTCCATATCTTGTTAGAACTCCAATTAAATATTTTTGCTAGAATTATTTTATGACAAACAAAGAAATTGGTAAATACGGGGAAAATTTAGCAAAAAAATACCTTGAAAATTTAGGGTATAAAATTCTTGATATGAATTATAAATATTCAAGATATGGTGAAATAGACATTATTGCGCTTTATAAAAACGAACTTTGCTTTGTTGAAGTTAAAACAAGAAGAAACAACAAATTCGGAACCCCGATGGAAGCTATAACCAAAGATAAATTAATTAAAATTCAACTAAGCGCCAAAAATTATATTCAAGAAAAAAAGCCAAAGTTTGAACATTACAGAATAGATGCCATTTCCATTGAACTAAAAGAAAATAAAGAAGAAATTACCCACATTAAAAACATTGAATTTTAAATTTGTAGCAAACAATTTTATTCAGGCGTTTTAGTAGATAAGTTAATGCAACAAGGAAAAGCAATGAAAATAAATTCTTCTTTTTTAAATATATTCCCAAAAACAATTTCTGCTACAGAAGCTAAAAATAACAATTTTGCCACAAATTTATTAAACGGCAATTTTTCAAACCTTGCACCATTGCCTTTTGATACCGTATCATTCGGCGAAGCAAGAAAAAGGGGCAATATAGCAAAAAAACAACCCATGCCTGCAGCTGCGCCTGTGAGAAAAGTAAAAAAATCAAGCTCAAGCGACAAAAGAATAAACCATGCCGAAAGAACATCTTTGAATTTGACGCAGAGAATATACAATGAATCAGAATTTGCATTTAATAAATTAAAGCTAATTTTATCAGATGCTTTCCCCGGTGTTACCGTTATTGATGCTGACAACGAAAAAGCAAAAGATATGATGACAAGAGAGCTTTTAGACAACAAAGATAAACCCGTTGTTTTAATTACTGCAAGAAGAAAACACCCCGCATCAATTTCGGAAAAAATGGCACAAGCGCATCTTAGAAGCAAAAAAGGCGCAAAAGAAAGAATAAATGACCTTATAGGTGCAAGAATAATCGTATCAGGCACAAGCACCCAAGAAGGCGAATACGTTTTAGACAAACTAACAGAAGCTGTTAAAAAAGGGCGTTTTAAAGTAGCGCATGTTAAAAACCACTTACAAGAAGACAACAGATTAAATTATGTGGGAAGAAAAAGATTAAACAAATTCGTTGACGACAACAGAAGAATAAACGGCATTTCATCTTGCAAATATACAGACGAACCGAGAGATTCGGGGTATTTGGCAATTCACATTATTACAGATGACATTGAAGACGGGTATAACGCAGAAATTCAAATAATGGGGCTTGATGTTGAAAGGTTCAAAGAGCTTGAAGACATTTGCTATAAATGCCATGCTAAAAAAGGCGTTTTGAAAAAATATAGGCCGCTTGAAGAAATGTTTAAACCGGTTCAAGATAATCCTCAATTACAAAAAGATTTTATTGAATATACAAAAAGAGCGTACGCTTTTGAACGTTTAAAGCCGGTTCATGGCGAAAAAGAAAAAATGGAATATTTGTCCATTCCATCAGACCTAAACATTCCGCCCGAGCTTGATTTTAACAATTTAGCAAGAGTAAAAGCTTCAATAGACAGAAATGCAAATTCGGGCGTATAAAAACAATAAAAAAAGAGGTCTCCCTCAAAGACCTCTTTTTTAACAAACTCATAAGAAATGAGCCGACAAAATCATTTTTCCTGTTCAAAATTTTTAATCGCAACCCCGAATAAGATAACAGTGGTTTCATCGACTCACAATATTATGATAGCGCACTTTTTAGCCCATTTTATCGCCCGTTAGTAGTAATACTTTAGAATTAGTCCAAAACCCTATATATAAAAGGGTTTGAAAGAAAATCCAAAAAGCCCGCAGTTGTTGAATTTGAGGCCAAACTTTACAATAATTTATATTATTTTTGCATTTTTCCATGCCAATTTAAAGAATAAGCCATGCTAACCTTTAACGGCACCCTCATTTTCACCTTTAATAAAATATTTTTGAAGAGAGATAAAGAAAATTAAAATAGGAATAATTGAAACAATGGAACCTGCTGCTATTAGCCTGTAATTTGCGCTGAATGCGCCTTGAAGTTCATTAATACCTACAGGCAAAGTAAACAAACTCTGTTTTGTTAAAATAATGCTTGGCCACAAAAATTCGCCCCAGCTTCCAACAAATGTAAAAATTGCAAGAACAGATAATGAAGGCTTTATTAGTGGTAATAAAATTTTAGTAAAAATTTGAAAAGAATTACACCCATCTATAAAAGCAGATTCTTCAAGTTCTTTTGGAATGGTTAAAAAGGCTTGCCTTAAAAGAAAAATACCAAAAGCATTCACACAAAAAGGTAGAATCATTCCAAGATAACCGTTGAAATCTGAAATTGAATCGATTAAATTCATTTTTAAAATAATTATATAAAGGGGAAGCATAATAGCTTGGAATGGAATCATAAGGGTTAATAAAATAAGAAAAAATGCCGTATTTTTTCCTTTGAAATTCATTCTTGCTAAAGGATACGCAGCAAGAGATGAAAAAATTAAATTTAAAATAACGGTAAAGGCTGCAACAATGAAACTATTTATTGCATATTTAATAATTGGAACCAACTTTAAAACTTCATAGAAATTGTTAAAGGTTGGAAACTTTGGAATTAAAACAGGGGGATATTGAAAAATGTTTTCACTCGCCCCTTTCATTGCGGTTGATGTTAACCACAAAAAAGGCAACAGGCAAAATAGCGAAATTAAAATTAAAGTTAAGTGAACAAAAAACCCTTTTATGTTTTTCATAGGCCGTATTTATCCCTTTCAAAACACAAAATGTTTATTGTTGAAAAAATGGTAACAAGAATAAGCAAAATAACACAAGCAGCACTTGCCATTCCAAGTTCTAAGCTTTCAAAAGCGTTTTCATAAATATAATAAACAATTGTTTTTGTTGAATTTAATGGGCCCCCTTTTGTCATAACATAAATTTCAACAAAAACTTTAAGAGCAGAAATTGAACTTATTGTTGTAACAAGTGCTATTACAGGCATTAGGTGGGGAATGGTTACTGTTAAATGTTTTTTAAAAAAGCCAGCCCCATCAATATCACAAGCTTCATAAAGTTCTTTTGGCACACTCATAAGAGCGCTTAAATAAATCATCATATAATAGCCAATACCCTTAAAAATTGTAACAAGAGCAACGGATAACATTGCAATATTTGGGTTTGTAAGCCAATTAACAGGTTTTATATGAATTAACCCCAAAAAATAATTTAACAACCCTTCAGGCTGATACAGCCACTTAAAAGCAATTGCAACAACAACAATTGAAACAACAACAGGAATGTAGATTATTAATTTATAAAGATTTGAAAATTTAATTTTTTGATCAATCAAAATTGCCACAAATAATGGAAAAATAACCAAAAATGGCACACACAAAATTAAAAACCAAAATG
Source organism: Candidatus Galligastranaerophilus intestinigallinarum (assembly GCA_018715855.1). Taxonomy (GTDB): domain Bacteria; phylum Cyanobacteriota; class Vampirovibrionia; order Gastranaerophilales; family Gastranaerophilaceae; genus Galligastranaerophilus_A; species Galligastranaerophilus_A intestinigallinarum. Next base: position 986 of record DVKW01000067.1, on the reverse strand, counting down.
TATTAAAAATAGATTGTATAAAAACTTTGTTTTGAAAAACCTGAATATGATTTGAAAAGCCTGTAAAAATGGGGCTGTAAAAATCTTTTGAATAATCAAAAAAGCTCATTAAAACTGTTTGAAAAAAGGGGAGAAAGAAAAACAAAGAAAGGCACAAAAATGCCGGAAAAAGAAAAATATAGGGTGTTAAAAAATTGTTTTGTTTCATCAAACTTATAATAGAATAATTTTATCTTTGGGTAAAGTTTTTTTGTTGTAAAATTAAACTTATGAGGAAGTTTTTTTGGATTTTATTATTAGTTTTAGTTTTATTTTCACCAAAAGCAATGGCTGTTGTTGGCGAAAAAACAACCGTTAGGGTGGGCATTTCGAATAATTCGTTTTCAACTTATGAATATATGAATGCTTCATTTGTTCCAAACGGAAATATAAGCATTATTGATATGACAACAGGCGAAAAGTTTGATGCAAGCCCATATTCCAATATAGATGCAAGAATTGCAAACGGGGTTTTTTATATTAATTTAGATGGCAAAAACATTTTAAAAGAAGCAAAAGGCCCAATTGTTCTATCGGGAGATGGAAAAATAGGCATTAAAAACTTAAAAAGAAAGGGAACGCCCGCTTATTACAACGGCATAATTGAACTTAAACAAATAAAAGAAAATAAATTCAATATAATTAATGTTTTATCAATGCAAGATTACCTAAAAGGCGTTGTGCCAAATGAAATGCCTGTTTCATTCGGGCTAAATGCACTTAAAGCACAAGCAATTGCCGCAAGAGATTATGCAAACCGTGAAAATATCGCTTATAAAAACTATGACGTTTGCGATTCAACCGCATGTCAGGTTTATTATGGCGCAAACAGCGAAACTTCGATTTCAAATAAAGCGGTAGATGAAACTCTTGGAATTTATGCCCTTTATGATAACGACATCATTTTAACTCTTTATTCTTCAACCGCATCAGGCATAACAGAAAGC